>CAZPUD010000033.1:0-21155 GCA_964589115.1 uncultured candidatus Brocadiaceae bacterium
TAGAATTTGTGACATATTTAAGATCGTCATTTATATAATCATAATAGCTGATGTGTACTTTGCCTGTTGAGTCCACTACTATTGAAGTATACTCGCCTACACCCTTGGTACTGTCCACAGTCTCTACTGTCCATGTACCAGATACGTTGGTTGCATATTTAAGGACATCATTTTGAAAATCATAATAGCTGATATGTACTTTATCCATCGAATCCACTGCTATGGAGGTGTATCCACTATCCCAACTCCCCTCTATTTGCTCTGTTATCCATGTGCCAGAGGCATTGGTTACGTATTCGATATTGTGTGTCATGTAATCACGATAACTAATATGTAATTTATCAGTTGAGTCTACTGCCATAGAAAGATAATTTGCCCCATCCTCGTCTACCGTTTCTATTATCCACGTACCTGTGGCATTGGTGGCATGTCTTACATCAGTAGAATCAATATCAAGAGCGAAATATACTAAATGTACTTTTCCCCCTGAGTCTATTGCCAGAGTGGTATGCGCACCTATCACCCCATATTCCTCCACAGTCTCTATTGTCCATGTACCGGTAGCGTTAGTTGCATATTTAGGGTTATCATCTGAATAATCATAATATCCAATATGTGCAGTACCGGTTGCATCTATCGCCAAGGAGGTATACCATCCCACATCCCCGATACTATCAACTGCTTCCGTTGTCCATGTGCCGGTAGTGTTAGTGGCATACTTAAGATCATCGTTTGTTTCGTCATTATAGCTGATGTGTACATTATCCTTTGAATCTACCGCTATGGAGGTAAAAATACCCACACTCCCGGAACTATCGATAGTCTCTATCCTCCACGTGGCGGCTCTTATATCTAAAGTGGTAAGAGACAGGCTCATAAAGATAAGGCACATGTATATTAAAAATCTTTTATTCGGCATATCTTTCCCCCTTGTTAGAGTAAAACAGGATAAATTCCTCAGTGTGAAGGATAAAGAAGTCTATAATTTGTTGCATCTTGTAATGCCCGCAAAGAACTCGCGCTTGAGCTTGGCGCTGGCTGTGGAGAGACTACGTAGCTATTTCCTATAGCAACTACAGGTAGTGTGGTTTTGTAATACTCTATTAGTCCACTATCATTGTACGCCTTATATGAGGTATTGGTACTCCAATCAATGCCTTCTTCTACCCCATCATAACTTCTTTCCCAATAAGAACTCCAGGAAGCTCCGGTGATAGGCCTATTAGAATCAGCAGAGGTATGGCTGGTTTTACATCGGTATATATGCCCGTCTGTACCATTTACATACGGCCATCCATAATTAATAGCACCGTAACTTTTTATTACTAGTAAATCAAATGGAGTGTTTCCATTAACTTCTCTTATTCTAAATTTAAAGGTACCATTTTTATCTATGGGCGATTGATACCATATTCGTTTGCCAACAGGGATAGCATCAACACGATGCACATTCATATACACAAGTTCTTTTTGATAATTTAAACTCCTCGCTGCACTTGCTGTATGTCTTGCCACCCCTTCTATATAGTCACCAGCATTGAGATAGACTAAATCCGTACATATCGGATGAACATCAGAGTTACATGAATCCTGAGACCACTTTCTTCCTATAATCGTGGTTCCATTTTTCCGAATACCCACAAGTCCGGCCTCTCCTCCCTGTGTACTCATATATCCGGAAACTGTTACTAAATAATAACCAGCAGATTGCGCTGTATATTTGTACGTGGATGTATTGTATTCATTATTGACGTCAAAATCCTCTTTAAGAACGCCATTATCTCCTTCCATTATTACAGTTATTACACCTCTTTGTTTCTTCTTGAGCTTTAATATCCTCGGAGATGCCCCCATTTTTATATCTTTATTTATATCTCCATATATGGGTGTAGAAAATACTGTTGGTGGTATCGGGGTGAAAATTACTGTTGGAACCGGACTCGGCGTTCCATTGGGAAATACTGTTGGTAGTATTGGAGTAAAAACTGCTGTTGGAATCGGGCTAGGTGTTCCGGCAAGTTGTAATTCGAAATTAAGTGTGCTTTCAACGCAAGGTTGTACGTTAACGTATTGTGTTAGAGGTTCATAACCATCTGCTGATGCTGTAAGTTGATAGGTTCCTCCAGAATTACATGGAACTACTCCATTATCCCACACATAATAACCCAATTTGTTTGTATAGTTTATTGATCCTTCGCCACCAATTATAGTAGCATTTACAATTCCCTCTTTAGATACAGCATCTATTATTTTACCTGATACACCGCAAAGACAGTCAATAATCGGAGTAACTAAACTCAGAGATTTTTCTTCTCCATATGAAATACCCATTTCGTTTTCTGCAACCACCCTGTAATAATAATACATTGATCCCGACTCAGTGGGTAATACCTTAGTTATTTTCACACTTATTTCTACAAGTGTATCTTTTGACCCACTTATGTCCTGTGTTGCCGATCTGTCACTATAGGAACCACTCAACGTGCCGTACTCAACCCATACCGTTGTTGGTAATCCTTAAGCATTGACTATACCCTCCATGGTTAGGATAAAACTTGAGTAATTAATAGTGGCTTCACCAGTCATCACTACTGGGGCTTGTGTTGTTGAATTACCCTCAACATTTGATGGTACTTGTACTGAAGATTTATGGATTACTTCATCCCCGAATGCCAACTTCTGTCCCAACACCGCACAAACCACTAACAAACAATAGAGTAAAGTATTTTTCATATCTTATCTCCCATTAAACGTACAGCATTGTCAAAAGTTTTAAATGATTTTTGTAAATAATTCTCCAATCAAAAGGTTACGAATTTCTTTTTGGCTGCTTCATTCTTTAAAGATACTTCTATGGTACTTGTCTTTTCTATTCCCTTCCTTGGCAATACATCTCTTTTAAAACTATTTATTCTTCCCTACTTTCATGAGAGTTTTGATACTACCCAGTCAAAGTCCAATCTTTTAAAGCCTTTTTGTTTCTACAGCAGAAAGACACATCATGAAGGCCGTGTCAACTACTTTCTGAAATAATATTAAATATTTTATGATCTGTTTATTTTTATCAACGAGTCAAGTTTAGAATAGCCAGGATTGTATAAGCAATCAGTCGTCAGCGGTTAAATTGTAGCTTTCTGCCCAATTGCTGATAGCTGACTGCTGATAACCCATATGGTATTTATGAAATTCCTTTACAACTCTTTTTAGTTTTAATATAATTTTGGTGACGATGTTTTTGAGGTATAAAAAGTTATAAGTATTTTATGTTTTAAGATTTAAGTTTTTATCAAGGCAGGAATATTTCCTGCTTTTTTTATGATATGTACATCTTAGGTATCGAGACATCATGCGATGAGACGTCGGCCGCCGTTATAAAAGATGGGAGAGAAATTGTATCGAATATTATCCTTTCCCAGGAAATATTGCACCGTCAGTTTGGAGGTGTGGTTCCTGAGATCGCCTGCAGGGCACACCTGGAATCCATAATCAGCGTTATTGACAACGCACTTCTTGATGCAAGGATACAGCTTACTAAAATAGATGCAGTTGCAGTTGTAAATACACCCGGCCTTATTGGGGCCTTACTTATTGGTATGACAACTGCAAAAACCCTGAGCATGGTGCTGGACGTACCACTTGTAACAGTAAATCACCTTCATGCCCATATCTATGCAAATAATCTCGAAAACGAGAATATACCGTATCCTGTTGTTAGCCTTGTTGTTTCTGGCGGGCATACTACCCTTTTTCTATCAGAAAGTGAAACGAAGCATCTACTGTTGGGTGGAACAATCGATGATGCAGCAGGTGAAGCATTTGATAAGGTCTCAAAAATATTAGGCCTGGGTTATCCTGGTGGTCCGATTATTGATAAACTTGCAAGACAAGGAAACCGGAATACTGTAATATTTCCAAGATCGTACCTTGAAAAAGGATCGCTTGATTTTAGTTTTAGTGGATTGAAAACTGCAGTATTATATTATTATAGAGGACAAGACTCAAGGATGTCAGAATCAGAAGCGCCTTCTGATCAGAGGATAGCGGATATTGCCGCAGGCTTTCAGGAGGCGGTGATTGATGTTTTAGTAGATAAGACTATCCTGGCATCCAGGGTATATGATGTCCGGGGAATACTTGTAGGCGGTGGTGTAGCAGCAAACTCCAGGCTGCGACAAAGGTTGAAGGATGAATCAGAAGAGATAAATATTCCTGTATATTTTCCATCTCCAAGATTGTGCACGGATAACGCAGCAATGGTGGCGGGGCTAGCCTATAAAAAATATTTGGAGGGAGACATAGCGGGGCTTGATGTTGAGGCTATTCCATAGCTCAGCAAGGTCGCAACCAAAAAACTTAACCACGAAGGGCACGAAGAAAAACTTAAGCGATAACGAATCCGCCTTTCTTGTTAATATTATTGGCGGATTTGGCGTAAAAAACAACGCCTTAATCCACCCTGCTTTTAACTCAAAAAATGGATATCGACGTAATAAAACAATTATTAGAAGATTATAAAACCGGAAAGGTGCCAATAAATAACATCCTTGATAAGATCAGGGAATTACCTTACAAGGATATTGGTTTTGCGAAGGTAGACAGCCATCGCAAGATCCGCTGCGGCTTTCCAGAGGTAGTTTTCTGCATGGGTAAAACCCCTGACCAGGTGGTAAAAATTGTTGAGCACATTATCGCCGGTGGCAATGATATGCTTGCAACACGTGCAACTATGGAAATATACGAAGCTGTTTCGCAAAAGTTCCCTGATGCTGTTTACCATGAACGGGCAAGGGCGATCACCATTCGAAAGACACGCAGAAAACCTCAAAAAGGGCTTATTTTGATCATAACGGCAGGTACCTCTGATATTCCTGTAGCTGAAGAAGCAAGAGTAACGGCAGAGATTATGGGTAATAATGTAAAGGTACTGTACGATGTTGGTGTAGCAGGTATTCATAGATTAATGAAAAACCACGGCGAATTATTAAAAGCAAACGTAATTGTCGTTGTTGCAGGGATGGAAGGGGCATTGGCAAGTGTGGTCGGAGGTTTAGTCGATTGCCCTGTTATTGGCGTACCTACAAGTATTGGCTATGGGGCCAGTTTTTATGGAGTTGCGGCGCTTTTATCTATGTTGAATAGTTGTGCCTCCGGTGTTTCAGTTGTTAATATTGATAACGGTTTCGGAGCTGCTTATGTCGCTTCCCTAATTAATCGGACAAGGAAATGAAGATGATAGATATTATATGTTAACGGAAAGATGATCAGTAATATATGTATGAAGTAAAGAATACGCCGAAGATTTTTCCCAGAAAGCCTGATACACATAAAGGCACCTATGGACGTGTATTTGTACTGGCTGGCTCAGGTGGTATGACCGGTGCAGCATACCTTTGCAGTTCGGCAGCCCTTCGTGCCGGAGCAGGACTTGTTACATTAGGAATTCCCGAAAGTCTCCACGGAATCGTGGCCTCTCAAATGCCCTGCGTTATGACCCATCCTTTACCTGAAACGCATCTAAAGACTTTATCAGAATTAGGGCGTCAGGATATTCTCGACTTCTCACGGCGATTTGATGTAATAGCGATTGGTCCCGGACTTTCACAGTACCAGGAGACAAAAAAATTAATATTATGGTTACTACCTTCTCTTAGCTGCTCTATTGTCCTTGATGCCGATGGCATTAATGCCGCTGCAGATAACCCCGGGATATTGGACGAGATAAAAGAACACGTCGTTCTAACACCACATCCAGGAGAAATGGCCAGACTTGTTGGGGTATCAACGAAAGAAATTCAATTAAACCGTTTAGAAATATCAAGGACATTCATGAAAGGGAAAAAGAATGTAACTTTGATATTAAAAGGGTACAATACCATAATAATGAATGAGGAGAAGTTTTATATTAATAAAACCGGTAATCCCGGAATGGCTACTGCCGGTGCAGGAGATGTGCTGACAGGTATGGTTGCTGCCCTTTTAGGGCAGGGTTACTCGCCTTTTGACGCAGCGCAGTTAAGTGTGTATTTACACGGCCTGGCAGGGGATATCGCAGTACGTGAGACTGGCGAGATTTCTTTAATTGCTACCGATATCCTGAATAATTTGCCTAAGGCTTTTTTAGAATATAAGGAAAAGGTGTGTATAGCAGAAAATTCCTGATTATTACAATACTATGGTGCCTTCCCGGTCTTGTATATGCAGCAAATGATCTTTACTATATTCCTCATGGTAAGGTGGAAGAACGGTTAAGAGAGGGTATTGGATTTGCCCAGTATTCAGTAGATATCTGTATTCATGATTTTGCTGCAATAGATATTGGCAAGGATTTGGAGACTGCAAAAGCCAGGGGAGTTAAGATACGTGCTGTAATTTTAGAATTAGATAATGGGAATATAATGGGCTCATTACCAGAAACATTAATCCAGAAAGGGTTTGATGTGAGGGTCCTAAAAATGCAATCTAATGATAAGCCGGTACAGGGTTTTTTCATATTAGACGATAAGATATTGGTAACGGGTGTATACAACTGGTTAGCCTACAAAAATAGAAATATTCATAACGATGTAATATTTTCTTACTACACAAATAAGATTCACAACTATAAGGATTTATTTTATCGGTTATTTACTGAAGGAGAAATTGCTCCTCTTCTGGCTTATCGGGCAATACAAGGTACAAAGATTGAGACACAGGTAACCGGGACTGCTTCTCCTATTCCTGATAAAATACAAATGATACAGGATAACTTACCTGATAAAGAGATTTCAACATCTAAAGAAGCTATAAAACCCGAGGATGGAGAACATAAAGATTTCATAGATATATCTTTTGAAGAACTGGACAAACAATTCAGTAAAAATGGTACCCTTACCTACTCTGAGAAGAATGAATTGTGGAAAAAGTATGAGGGAAAATATGTTCGATGGCGTGGAGTTGTATCTTATAAGGGTATGGGAAGAGTAGACTGGAACCGGGTCGGGATAAGCCAAAAAAATAATAAGAAGAGTGCAGACGTGGAAATCTTATTTGATTGGAGAAAGTTTGGAAAGGTTATGGATATAAGAGTGGGAAGTACAATAATATATACCGGTAAATTAGTTTCCTATCCAAGGATCAGTGCCCCATATCGATTAAGCGACGGAAATATCGAATAATAGTATGAGGAGGAAATATGAAGAAAATTGTAGCAATTGTGAGAGAAGACAGGTTTTCTATTATAAAGGATGCCTTGTCAGATATCGGGTATCCCGGTATGACAGTAACGGAAGTGAGAGGGCATGGACAGCAGAAGGGTATTACTGAGCAGTGGCGTGGTAGAACTTATAGGACAGATTTCTTAAAGAAAATACAGATGGAAATGGTAGTCCCTGATAAGGATGTTGATAAGATCATTGAATGTATCGTGAAGGAAGCCAAGACCGGCAGCATAGGGGATGGTAAGATCTTTCTTAACCCTATTGAAGATGCCATACGTATTAGAACAGGGGAAAGGGGAGAAAAGGCTATTTAGGCGCTTAGCAACTCAATATCGACAAAATTTTGCCGATATGCCGAAGTGTCTAAATTCGAAATCAGAATATCGAAATACGAAACAAATCCTAAATTCTAATATTTGAATGTCCAAAACATACAGGAACCACAGGACGAATATCGAAATACGAATGTCGAAATCCGAAACAAATCCAAAATCTTAATTTTCAAATGTTCGAAACTGGGTTTTTGTCATTGAGATTTGTATTTTCGAATTTGTTTCGTATTTCGTGCTTGGTATTTCGGATTTCCTTTTCACAGCGCAGTCTGCGAAAAGGCTTAGATCCTTACCCCAACCTTCTTAAATTCCTTCTCACTGTAAAGGATCACGTAGTCTTTTAATCCGGTTTTATCTTTAATAGCCTGGATTACAGCCTCACATTCGGCATCTGTATAACCGTGGATCATAGTAAAGACATTGTATTCCCAATCAGGATAGACCGGACGTTCATAACAGTGGGTTACCTCTTCAAAGCTTGCCATGAACTTACCCACCTCATCCACCCGCTCTTTTGGTACCTTCCATACGCACATCGCATTGGCATTAATACCGATTTTTCGGTGTGCAATGGATGCAGCCAGCCGCCGGACTTTTCCTGCATCGAGTAGTTTGTTGAGTCTTTGTATTACCTCATCCTCAGACATCCCTAATGCCTCTCCTATGTCCTTATAAGGAGTCTTGGTGACGGGTAAGCCTTCCTGAATGTATTTAATAAGTTTAACGTCTGTGTCTTCTTTTTTTTCTATCATAATTTATATAAAGTTCTTAATCTATATAAGGTTCTTATTCTAATAAATTTTAAAGCGTACACCTATCTTAAATTTCTTTACTGTTGGTAAACTTCGCACGGTAAGCCCTGTTCGGTCTTCAATCTCTTTTAACCTGTTATGGAGTTCTTCATCATCCTTGGCTGACATGGTAAACCATATATTATAGGGAATACTGACATTTTTACCTTTTCGCAGATAGTTATGAGATACACCGGTGTATTCGTTAATAATTGAGCTTACCTCTTCTATGCGGTCTTCAGGGACTTTTATAGCAGCAAGCGTTGCCTCTCTGCCCATGGCCTGCGTATTGATAATAGGCGCAAGCCGCCTTACATATCCCTTTTCAATCATGAATTTGATACGTTCAATAATGGTATCCTCATCTATACCAAGTTCTTCACTTAGCGTTAAAAACGGTCTTGATACAAGAGGAAGGTTTGATTGTAAACGGTGCAGGATTTTTCTGTCAGTATCAGAGAGTATCATATTTTCTTTTTTATCTCCTCAATTCCTTGTTGTTCTATAAGGGTTCTGAATCGGTGCTCCGCCTTACCCGAAAGAATAATATCCACACATACATCAAGTGCTTTTATTGTTGTGGATTCATTTGCCTGTGGTAATAAATCCAGGGCAAATCTGGGGTGACGTCCGACTTTCCCGCCGATCATAACCCGATATTTTTTTTCTTCAGACTTTATTGAACCAACGGGGCATACCTTTGCACAAAGACCACAGTGCACGCATTTTTGCTTATCTATGGAAACGTGGTTATCTTTTACCGTAACAGCATCTTCCCGGCAGGTTTCTACACACTTCATACACCCGATGCATTCAGTGTCTGTGTCTACATAAACAGGTTCTACTGCATGAACTCCAAAATCCTTGATCTGAGGCATGGAACAACTGTTTGGGCACCCCGCTACGGCCAGCTTCATAGTGTGATGGGGGAGTATTTGTCCATCAATCTCATCCATTAATCTTTGAGTGAAATTCAACTTCTCCAGTCTGTTCTGTAACTTCTCTGCCAGAACTTTGGAATCTATGATAAGAAAAGGACAGTTAACCTCTGCACCTTTACATGACTTTATCTGATAGAGAAGAGGATTCCCGTCTTTATCAAAATATTTGGTATATTTCCTGAGGATAGAGAGTTTCTCATTATCAGCATGCCTTTTAGTAGTAGTATGCTGCGAGTCTGGTTTACCCATAAAATTTTCTCTGGCAGCAATAACCTCAGCTTCTGTTACTGAGGTTTTTCCGCGTTCACGGGCAAGCTTTTCCACTTTTTCACGGACAGTTTTCTGTATAAAGGGAGGTACCTTTTCTAAAAGCGATGATGCAGATTTATCCCACTCCAATGGCAGTCTCCTTAAAACAAAATTGCCACAATAAAAATTGCGGCAAATATTTCAGCTAATTTTGAAACAACTAAGTTATCAATTATATTTACAAAAGAAACTATTGTCAATTTCAAATTTCTCTCAGGGTATTTTTGTAACAATTGTCCTTTAATATTTTAAACCTTGACATTTAATTTGGTGTAACTTATATTTTGATGTTGTGCAAAGACATTCAGTAAAAGCCTATTTAATTGTGAGCGATATGAGTAGAGGAGGATTTCTATGGAAGAACAAACGTTTCAAGAAAAATTGCTCAATTTAATTGAAGAGATCAAACAATTCCCCGAAGAAAAACGGAAAAGCTTAGAAATGCTGGCGGGTGAGATTGGTAAAAAATATGAGGATCTCAAAAAGAGTCTGGTAACGCTGCAGGATACACTTGATTCTTTACGGTTAAGCGTAAAATATCTTATATTTGATTTAGAGGTAACAAAAAAGGAAAATATAGCACTGAGAAAAAGAGTGGAAGAGCTGGGAAACAACAAGTAACTTCTTATAAATTTATTTTTGAAACGTTGAAAACGATAGATTATGGAAGAACTTAAACTATCTCATATCCCCGAACAAATACAAAAAACGATAGAGCCATTCTTTCTTGATATACTCTCCCACTGTAAAGAAGACATCGTATCAATCTATGTTATCGGCAGTGCCGTAACAAAAGACTTTCATCCCAAAATTTCTGATATTAATACCTTGCTTGTTGTAAAAGAGATTAAAATTCCCTTTTTTGATTTTATTTCAACTTTAGGCAAGCGTTACGGTAAAAAAATGGTGCGTGCTCCCCTCGTTATGACGCATAATTACATCTGCAGGTCATTAGAAGTTTTTCCATTGGAATTTCTGGAGATGAAACTTATCAACCAATTAGTCTACGGAGATGATGTTTTAAAGGACATAAAGATTGAAAAGGCCGATGTCCGGCTCGAATGTGAGCGTGAATTGAAAGGTAAACTCGAAAACCTTTGCCTGTATTATATAAAGGCAATGGGAAACAAATCAACTTTGACGGATTTATTCGTAGGGTCATTATCAGATTATTTTCCTGCATTTCGTGGTATCCTGTTTTTGCATAACCAAAAGATTCCAAAAGAAAAAGGTGACGTTCTAAACGCCTTAGAAGAACACCTAAATATAGATGTGAGTGTATTTAAAAAGCTTCTTGAACTTAAGGCCCGGAATATTTACCCTCCTGTTGAAGCATTAAAGGAGATATTTAAAAACCTCTATAATACATTAGATACACTCGCTAAGAATGTGGATGAATTTAAAATCGAAAATGCATAGAAGAAATTTTTACCGATACTTTTGGCTATTCATATTTCTCCTGTTCCTCTGTCCCCTTGTAAGGGCACAGGGATTACCGGTACCTCAGAGGTATATAGAGGATAGGGCAAAAATCATTGAAGAGGCAGTGGAAAATAAATTAAATGGATACCTTCAGGAACTGGAACAGAAAACAGGTGCCCAAATGGTTGTTCTCACAATTAATACAACCGGTGATATCCCCATTGAAACATATGCAATAGAACTTGCCACAAAATGGCAATTAGGTCAAAAGGGAAAAGATAACGGTGCCCTCATTGTTATTGCAAAAGATGATCGTGCTTATAGGATCGAGGTTGGGTATGGGCTTGAGGGGATACTGCCCGACAGTTTCTGCGGTACGGTTGGGAGGACATATTTTGTTCCTAACTTTCGAAAAGGGCAATTTAGTGAGGGTATATTTCAGGGTGTTGCCGTTATGGTACATAAGGTTGCAGATGAAAGTGGTGTAAAGATTACAGGAATGCCTGACGTAAACAAGTTAAGGAGAAAGGCGGCTGGGCGTCAGAATCCACTCCTATCGTTACTTATTTTGTTTGCCGTATTGCCGTTTCTTGCACGCTTTTTGTTTCATACCAGAGGACGGCGTTATTGGTGGGGTGGTCCACCAATCTTCTACGGCGGATCAAGAGGAGGATTTGGTTCTGGTGGATTTGGTGGAGGCTTCGGTAGTTTCGGAGGCGGTATGGGAGGTTCTTTTGGCGGAGGGGGCGCATCCGGGCGTTGGTAGTAAATGAGATATTTTTACCTTGCGAGGGCGTTTTTCCCCGAAGCAATCCTTTTTCCGGAAAGGGAACTATGAGAAAATTATTGCCTGTTATTATAATTGTTGTGATTCTAGGCGTTATCTTTGGGACCTGGTATATCAAAGGATATAACAGGGTGATTACCTTAAATGAAAACGTTAAGAACGCCTGGTCTCAGGTAGACACGCAGCTCAAGAGACGGTATGATCTTATTCCCAACCTTGTAGAAACCGTGAAGGGCTATGCCTCTCATGAAAAAGAGGTTTTTGAAAAGCTTGCTGAAGCAAGAAAAAGTTATTTTACTGCCGGAACGGTAGAAGGTAAGGCAGAGGCGGCAACACAAATTGAAGGGTTCTTGTCACGCCTGTTAATGCTCCGGGAGACTTATCCTGAATTAAAGGCAAATGAATCATTTCTTAAACTACAGGATGCCCTGGAAGGTACTGAAAATCGCATCAGCGTAGAACGGAAAAGATATAACGATGCTGTGAGGGAGTTTAACACCTTTACCAAAAGCTTTTTGGGCCGTTTCTTTGCCGCACGTGTCGGTGTAACTGAGGCAAAATATTTTGAAGTTGCAGAGAGAGAAAAAGAGGTACCACAGGTAAAGTTCTAGCTTCACTAAAAAATTATCCTTTAAATTCCATGAGCATTTGAATTATCGTATCAATCCTTTGGTTTATCTGTCCTGTGCTTGTATCTATTTTTTGAACGGGATATCTGAAATCCTCTTCTTGCCTTTTTTTTAGTTCCTTTATAATGAATACATGCAAAGACAAAAAATATCCCTGTGATGATTGTTTTGACTGCCAGTTCTGCAGTGATGAGCGCTGCGCACTGTGTTTGTGCAGTAAGCATAAATCAAGGCAATTAAGCGTAGAAGAGCAGATTGCCCTCTATGATGCACTCAACAAGGATACCCTCAGCAAGACCTTTAACCATGATAGTACATAAAGAACTGAACAAAGGATTCCGGATTTCAGATATACAGCATCATATCAAAAAACCAGAATTATTATCCCCTGCCGGCAATTTGGAATGCTTCTTCGCCGCCGTTGAAAACGGAGCCGATGCAGTTTATCTGGGTCTAAAAGACTTTAGTGCCCGTGCAAATGCGGAAAATCTTACCCTCGATGACGCTGCTAAGGTTATTGAGTATGCCCACCGGAGATCGACCAGGGTTTACATTACCCTGAATACCTTAATTAAAACCCGGGAATTAGAAAGGGTTGTTGATTATTTAATTGCATTGGAAGAATTAAACCCTGATGCTATTATTTTACAGGATCTCGGACTACTGTATTTAATACAATCTCAATTCCCCCAATTTCATCTCCATGCCAGCACACAGATGGCCGTTCACAACCTTGAGGGCGTAAAACAACTAAAGAATATGGGGTTTAAACGCATTGTTTTGGCCAGGGAGTTATCTCTTGATGAAATACATACGATTTCCAGGAATACCACTGCGGAAATAGAGGTATTTGTTCATGGGGCGCTCTGCTATTCCTACTCCGGGTTATGTTTTTTCAGCAGTATGATAGGCGGTCGCAGTGGAAACAGAGGCCGATGCGCACAGCCCTGCAGGATGTATTATAAATCCCGGCAGGGAAAAGAAGGATACCTTTTCTCTATGAAAGACCTTCTTACTCTTCCTTATATAGATGAGCTAAAGGCAGCGGGCGTCCATTCGTTTAAGATTGAAGGGCGTATGAAATCACCTGAGTATGTGGCCGTGGTAACAAATGCCTACCGGCAGGCAATAGATGGCAAACTGTCGGATTACGATGCTGTTTTCAATCGTTTAAGAACGGTATTCAGCAGAGAGACAACACACTCATATGCGTCCGGAAATATGATTAATCCATCATACCCAACAAACAAAGGTGCGTATGCAGGAGAAGTGATAAAGGCAGAAAAGGGATACGTTCTTATAAAAGCAGATACTGACATTGGTGTAAGGGATTTATTACAGGTGTTTGAGGGTTTTCAGGAGAAACCATCTCTGGTACATGTAAAGACCATAAAGGTCAATGGGAAAAAAGTCTTTGGCATAAGGCCAGGTGACACTGCCATGATTAATTCAGAACGCCGCTACCGGCGGGGTGCAAGGCTTTATTTACTATCTTCTCAAAAAATTAAGGAATTGTTTGCCCCGAAAATACCAAAAAAGCTTACAACTACCAGGATACCTGTGAATCTGGAAATTACTATAAAATCCGGCGGTATAGAGATAAAAGGAACCGCAGGACGCGTTTTATTTACTAAAACGTATTCCCTGATGCTGGAAGAAGGGATGCGAAAGATAACCGAAGAAGGAGATATAAAAGGTTGCTTTTCCCGTTTAGGGGAAACACCATTCAGATTAGCTGTTATCCACTTAAATATTTTGGGGAAATTATTTATCCCATTGAGTGTACTAAATGAGATTCGAAGGGATTATTTTCAAAACCTGGCAGAAATATGGCAGGGTAAGAGAAATCAACGGTGTAAAGAGATAAAAAGATGGATAAATGGAAAAAGTCTGGAACTTAACGGTTTAAATAATGTATCAGAGAAAAAGGAACATGCTCAGTATGGCATTTCAGGAGCCAAATTTCGGGTATCCTTGAAGATGGATAAATTGAATTATTTGGACTCTGTTCCCTTGCCTGAGATTTACAAACTTTATGTGATGTTAACCAGTGAAAATGTTATTCATCTACAAAAAGATGCCTATTATATAACTGATAGATTATTAAAGATGCATGAAAAAACCATTTTCTCACTGCCAACTATCATGAGGGATATGGGGGATGGATATGGAACTTACGGGTATTTCAAAAGAGTCGTACATGGGTTGATTTCGAAGGGGTTTAAACGATTTCAAATTTCAAATCTGGGGGCTGTTGGGTTATTTGAAGGAAAGGACGTACAGTTGTATGCCGACTACCCTTTATATTGCCTTAATACACTTTCTTTCAGTAAACTTAAAGAAATGGGGTTTTGCAGGTATACGTTATCTCCGGAGGATGGCGGGGATAACTTACAAACATTGTTTAATCCATATACGGATGCGATTATTTATCAGGATACACCGCTCTTTACTTCAGAGGTATGCATATGGTCGAATATTAAAAAAACATGCCCCGGAAGGGACCTATGTAATTTCAACCGGATGCTAATGGAAAATGAGCATGGTGACCGCTTTATTGCAATAAATAATGAATGCATGACGGTAGTGGTGAACGAGAAACCATTCTCTGTTATCCACTTTATCCCAAAACTTCTTGAATCAGGACAGATGGATTTCAGGATTGACCTGTGTTACAGGGATTACACGCCGGAGATGGTATATGATATCTTCTCTAAAGTGAAAAATACGGACAGGATTAAGGATTCTGTAATTGGAAATTTTCAAAGGGGATTAGTGTAGTACATCGTCAAGATGATTCATGATAATAGGTGATAGAGTATCCGTCATTGTGAGGGCGTTTTTCCCCGAAGCAATCCCTTTATTTAGAGTTTCTAGTTTCTAGTTTAGAGTTTAGAGTTCAAACTCTAAACTCCAAACTCCAAACTCTAAACTCTAGGAGATTGCTTCGGAAAAGACCCTCGCAAGACATGCTATACCTCTTTTGGATACTCACATACCGTTACAAATAATGTTGACAGTGTAGTGTGGTATCTTCAAATAATTTTGACATTTAAAAGTTTCCTTATTTGTAAAGATAAATCGTATATAAAATAATTAAAGGACAAAAATTGTGAAAGACCTGAAAAACAGACTCGACTTGTTGGAATTGGATTTGAAAAAGCTCGAAAAGAAGATTAAAGAAGAAGGTTCTTATGGTTCTGCAGAAGAGTGGCATCATGTGTTGCAGAAAGCAAGAAAGATTGAGGAGCTTGCCATTGCACAGTTAGCAATTAAAAAATACCTGGAAGAACATTAATTTAAAATGAAGCTTTATCTAAGAAATAACTCAACAATCGTTGTGATAGGCGGAGGACCTGCCGGGAGTTTTTTCACCCATTTTGCTCTTAAACTTGCAAAAGAATATGGATACAAGATACGTATAATTATTCTTGATGGAAGGGATTTTATCCAGAAAGGGCCTGTCGGATGTAATATGTGTGCAGGTGTAATATCCGAAACACTTATCAAAAAAATGAAGTGTGAGGAGATTGTGTTACCAAAAGCTCGTGTTCAGCAAGAAATAGATGGTTATTATTTCCAAACACAAGAGCGCGGTATCCCACTGTATCATCCCAAACCCGGACACACTCCGGAAATCGTAACCGTCTTTCGTGGAAATGGTCCCCGTTTTTCAACATTAACGACAAATATCAGTTTCGATGACTTTTTGCTGAAATATGTGGTATCACAGGGTGCAAAAGTTCTCTCCGCTATTGTTGAAGAGATAGAATTACCAAAAGATCCACGTGATTTGGTAAATATTGTATATAAAGAGGCTAAGATAAGAAAAAAACTCTCCTGCGATCTCATTGTGGGGTCATTTGGACTTAATACGGCTCTTATCAAGAGGATTATCGGCAAGAAGTTTGGATACCTGGAACCCAGATCAGTGCGGACGTGTAATTCGGAACTCTATCTGGGGCGATCTTTTATTCAGGAACGGTTTCATAAGACAATTTACGTATTTGCATTAGGAATCAAACCAATTAAATTTGCTGCACTTATACCTAAAGGCGATTATGTTACTGTTTCACTTGTTGGAAACGAGGATATAACAAAATCACATTTACTTGAGTTTGTAAAACATCCCAGGGTACGCGACCTTTTGCCCAAAGGATGGACACTGCCCGAAGACTTGTGTATTTGCTTTCCCAAAATATCCATTTCTCACGCAGCGCATCCTTTTACCAACAGGCTGGTAATTATAGGAGATGCCAGTATATCGCGCACCTATAAAAACGGTATTGAATCGGCCTTCGACACGGCAAAATTAGCCGCACAAACAGTTTTTAAGAGTGGTATTTCTGAAGAAGATTTTAGGAAGGGGTATTACAGACCCGCCTTGAGACTTTTAGCACAGGATAATTTCTTTGGCAACCTGATGTTTGGCATCCATGATTACACTACGTCAAGAAAGCAGTTAGTGAATGCACAGATTGATCACTTTATACACCGGAAGGACGCCTGGGAGTCTATTCAAATTAACGGTATTTTGTGGAATATGGTCACCGGTAATGCAAGTTATAAAGAAATTTTTTCTAAGGCAGCAGACCCGCGTCTCCATGTCGTCATGTTTCCCTATATTTTTTCCGGTATTGCAAGGCAAATATATGATTTCTTCAAAGATTATATAACCCTGATGCATCATGCAGCGGAGTGCAGCAAAGCCTCTACCCCGGTTTCTTCACAAAGAGGAATTATAAGGGCAGTAAAAGACCTTCTAAAAATAGATTCTTTTACTGATGGATTTGATTTAGGTCCTCTGAAGGATGGTCAAACGGTTGTTATTATTGGTGGAGGACCTGCCGGTAGTAGTTGTGCTATTCGTTTAAAGAACCTTGCCAAAAAACAAAACATGAACCTGAATGTGATTGTTTTTGAAATGAAAGATTTCGAGGGCGGTATTGAGCATAACGAGTGTGCAGGTGTTCTCTCGCAGCCTATCGAAAACATTATTGAAGATATGTTGGAGATCCGTTTCCCATGGCATTTAGTTAAGAGAGAGATATCTGGCTATTATCTCCACACGAACGGCCATGTTCTAAAACTTGACGGAGAAGGAGAAATCTCTTATGCCCTACGGAGAGTTCAATTTGATGCATATCTTTTGCAAAAGGCGAAAGAGGCCGGGGCAACCATTATTCAAAGTAAAGCCACCGATGTGGAGATAGGTAAACAGAAGGTTACTGTCTACGGTGAGACAAAGCATATTCAGGCAGATGTTGTAGTTGGTGCGTTTGGCATTGAAGAAGGCACAAACAAAATATTTGAGAGTGAAACGCTTTACAGGGCTCCGAAGTTTTTATTAACTATATTAACCAAATTTCACCCGATGGGTAAATACCATGACCTGGAGGCAACGGATGGATATATCCATGCCTTTTTACCCCAGCAAAAAGAAATAGAATTTGGTGCTATTACACCGAAGGCAGACCACTATACCATTAATATCGCCGGTGCAAAGGTTTCTTCAAGGTCTATGGACGAATTTCTGCGCTTACCTGATGTTTTAAAGACACTCCCGGAAAATTTTAAAGCATCTTTAGACCGTCTTGATTACCATCGGGGTTGCTTTCCTATTAAACCTGCGAAACATTTCTTTGGAGACAGGTATGTTATTGTTGGTGATGCGGCCGGTCTCATCCGGCCCTTTAAAGGGAAAGGGATTAATGCCGCCTGCCTGATGGGTATCAAGGCTGCCGAAATTATGATAAATACTGGTATATCCAGGAAGGCTTTTCAAGCTTATATGGATAATTTTCATGAGGTTATAAGGGATCTTCCTTATGCTGGAGTAGTGAGAAGATTTATTATCTGGGGGGCTTCGTGGGGTTTTCTTGCATCCATTATGCAAATCGCAAAGGACCATCCGTCATGCAGGAGGGCACTATTCGATAGTGTATCTGGTAAAAAACCCTACCGTGAGATTTTGCTTGGTACTGTAAACCTGCGTCTCTTGCTTAGGATGATTTTCACTTTTATTCAATGGCTCGTTAGGCGTACAGCAGAAAGATAGGTGAGAATATCAAACTCAATGTTTTATTCCAGATTAGAATGTCTTTTGTGCATATCGTTTTCAGAACTGTTTAATTTTGTTACAAGGGACAGAATAATTCCATCCAGATATACGAGGCATGCTTGTTCAAAAAGTGTACTGCGGAACTGAATAGACCCGTTATCCTTATAATCTGTACTTACTTCCTGAACAGGTAATTCAACGACGACATCTGCCTGTCTTGCCAGTGGAGAATTCTTGTGAGAGGTTACTGCAACCAGGGTGGAATGTGATCTTTTAGCCAATCCCGCAATATAACAGGTAATATGGGTACTGCCGGAACTACTGCAGGCTATCAACAAATCTCCTTTATCAATGTTTGGTGTTGTGGCATCTCCTACGCAGTAAGCATTTAAGCCAATGTGGGTAAGCCTCATGGCAAAGGTGCGTGATACTAAGCCGGATCTCCCTTGTCCAGTGACAAAGATATTCTTTGCGCTGAGAATATATGAAATAAATTTCTCATAGGCTTCTTCATCAATCTTTTCAAGCACTGAGTGAATTTCATCTAAGATAATTTGTGTGGTTACTTTAATGCCTATAAGGTTATCTTTAATCTTCAATTTGTCTTTCCTCAGGGATTTACTAGAAAATTTGTAATTAGATTTTATCATGGTATATACAATATTTCAAGCGGCCATATCGATTCAATTATTTTTATTGCTCTGCTTCTTGATGTGTGTTAGAATTTCTTCCGTTTAAAGATTATAGCCACACAGAAAACCTTTCTCCTCTTTATTTACAAAGGAGCTTTTTACATGGGACAATTTTTAGTTAAGCTTATCAGCCTTTATGAAATTGCGCTAATTATCAGAATTGTGCTTTCATGGATACCGCATAACCCATATAACCAGGCCGTACGATTTCTTTATAAAATTACTGATCCTGTATTAAATCCTGTACGCAAACTTATCCCGCCTTTTCGGGGTATAGATTTTTCTCCAGTACTTGTATTTATTGGCTGCGGTATTCTTAAACGGATTGTAGCGGGAATGTTCTAAATTGCACCAATAAGGGAATATTTTCTGCCTGGAAAACCCTACTGCAGAAAAGGTTCCTTAGTATGAAGGCTGCAAATCATTCCCTGTCAGGATTATCTTCATTAGTCTTTTTCATTCGATACCTCCCCCGCCAGAGCAGGTAATTACTCAGAATACTATGCAAAATTGTAAGTAAGGATGCATGCAGTACGATCCGCACATAACATTGAACTTCCAAGCTTCTATATGCCTGGGGTTTTGCCTCATGAGTCAAAAATTGGTCTATTAAAAATGCCTGTAATGAATATCCCAAAAAAGGTTGTGATAATGGATGTAGACGGGGTCCTGTTTAAAGGACAGTTTCTTTTGTATGTAGCACGCTACCTCGGTGTATTGATATGTATCCGGACCGCGCTGCTATGCTTCCTTTTCAATATGAATAAAATGTCCATCGGGGAATTTATTACAAGGGTATATGCCCGCTTTAGATGTATTACCCTTGAAGAGGCCAAAAAGATTTACCAAAATATTTCTCTGATAAAACATGCAAAAGAAACAATTGAAACGCTGCGGAACCACGGATATTATGTAGTTCTAATGAGCAGTGGTGTGCCTGATATATTTGTAAAAGACCTTGCTGACAGGGTATCGGCAAATGAAGGTTATGGTATAGAAATCGGTATTCATGATAACCGGTTAACAGGTGAAGTATATGGACGTCTCTCCAAGCCTAACGGAAAGAAAGACCTTGCTGAGGAAATATTGAACAAAAATAACCTAACCTGGCAAAATACTATAGTGCTTGTAGATGACCGTAATAATATTGATATTATGGATAGGGCGGGTATTAATATCGGTGTAAATGCCCATTATGCCGTTCGCCGGCGCGCAGATTACCTTATTGACAGCAGAGACCTTGCAGAAGTGCTGGATATTCTGGATATTGTGGATGCTGATACATATAAAACGCTATTTGCAGGTATGCGCAAGCAACTTACACATTCCTGGCATCAGGAAATCAGAAGAAAATTCGTACATATTCTTATTGCATGTGTGCCAGTATTTTCGGTCTTGATTTACCATACAACGCTTGCCGTACTTTTTGCCATACTGATTGTTTATTCAATCTCAGAATGTTTAAGGATTAACGGATATTCATTTCCGGCCATAGGAAGGATTACAAGGTCGAGCATCAGGAAGGCAGAGGAGCGGGGTTTTGCGCTTGGACCGGTGACACTTATCTCGGGTGCGATATTATCTTTACTCTTCTTTCCTGCAGTTATCTCAAATACTGTTATCTGGATCGTGGCATTTGCTGATACGGTTGCTACATTAGTTGGAAGAAGCCTGGGCAATCATCGCTTATTTTATAATAAAAAGAAAAGTCTTGAGGGTACACTTGCGGCCTGGATTGTGGCTTTTTTTTGCGGATGCATCCATTTGCCTGTATTTCCCTCTTTACTTGCAGCATCCTTTTCCAGTATTATTGAGTCATTGCCACTCCGGTCACTCGACAACCTTCTCATGCCCGTTGGTACAGGAATTTTTTTGATGTGTCTTGGATATTTCTAACCAAAACGAGTTGGAAGAGTAACAAAATGGGATTTACGATTTGTGATTTGGGATCAGGAACCACAGATGACACAGATTTCACAGATAGAAAATCCTTTC
>CAZPUD010000034.1:0-20691 GCA_964589115.1 uncultured candidatus Brocadiaceae bacterium
TCAAACTGGAATTGAAAAGATCGAATGAAAATCTCATACGGCAGAAATCAAAAATTGATGGACTGGAGAATGAAAGCAAGATAGCAAAAAATTACATTCTTGTTTCTAATGAGAATCTGATCCAGTTAAAAAAAGATAAGAAGACCGCCACTTCTATGGATATAGATAAAAAGATCATGCAAATAAAAGAGACTATAGAAAAGGAGAAGCAGAGGATTTATAGTATCGAACAAAAGATTGCTACAGCCAGGCAGGTTCAAACTGACGAAATGGAAAATATCGATTCACTCTCTAAGTCAATTGCTTTAATAGATACGGAATGGGAAGTCCTGTTTAAAAAAAGTAATGAGATTGAGTTAGATATAACTGCTGCGGATAAGGAAGAATTAATTCGGAAAAATACAATCGCTGTACATAAACGGTTATCACAGGCACTTTCCTGTATGACGTTTATAATTGTTGGTATCCCGCTTGGCATTAAACTGCGCAGCGGGCATCTTATGGTTGGATTTGGTGCCAGTTTTATGGTAATCCTGCTCTTTTATTACCCTTTGGTAGTAACAGGCTTCGTGCTGGCAGAGGATACATCAACGCCTGTAATACCTGCTTTATGGGGCGCGAATATTATCATTTTCATCAGCGGTATATTCCTCTTGAGAAGGGTATTTATTAAGTAAACACCGGTCATAACTTCTTGACTTTTCATGAAAAAGGGTTAGTATATTTATATAAAAATTATCCAAAAGTTTTGCGATAAAATGGTTTAAGATATGGACAACAGACTCACCTTCGGAATGAGCATTGGAAGCAAGTGGACACGGGTGATAATGATTCTGATCATTACCAATATCAGTGTCTTTATGATCCAATTACTATTCTCGACAGTAAGTTCCCAATGGTCGCCGCAACTAATAGATTCATTATTAAATGAACAATTGGGACATAAATCAGCACAATGGTATTATCCCGCCTCAGACAAATTTATGAAATTATTCTGGCTTTACCCCCCGGACGCATTAGGGCATCTCTGGCTGTGGCAGTTGGTCTCGTATATGTTTTTGCACAGCACAACCGACCCCTGGCACTTAATCTTTAACATGCTGACGCTTTGGATGTTCGGAAGTGAAGTTGAGCGGGTGCTTGGTACAAGGAAATTTCTAACACTATATTTTACGGCAGGTATCTTTGCTGCGATATGTTGTTGTATATTTACCCCATGGACACCTATTGTAGGGGCCTCAGGGGCAATCTTTGCAATTGAGGTTGCCTTTGCAATGTATTTTCCTAATAGTATCGTAATTTTTTATTTCTTTCCCATGAGGGCAAAATATTTAGTGATGATATTTGCAGGTATCACTATTTTTAATTGTGTTATCCCTAAAGGTGGTAATGTTGCGCATTTTGCGCACTTAGGAGGGCTTTTATACGGATTTCTCTTTGTCAGGTACTCCAATCGGGCAGTAGAGTATTTAAAAAGATGGCAGATTCATCAACATGAAAAAGAAATTATGAAAGAACAAGAGCTGCGTATAAAAGTGGATGAAATCCTCGAAAAGGTAAATCGTGAGGGTTTGCAAAACCTGACATGGAGAGAACGTAATTTTCTGAAAAGTGCTAGTAAAAAATATAGAAAGAATAGAAATTGAGGTCAGTATTTTTATCGCTGGAGGACAATGATTAAAGTCGCTGTAAATGGGGCCTGTGGTAGAATGGGAGCAAGGATCGCTGCACTTGTTTTAGAGGATCCGGAACTAGAATTGGCTGCAGCACTGGAAAGGGCCGGACATCAATCTATTGGTAAAGATATAGGCACAGTTTCCGGGTATGGGGAAACTAATATCAAAATTGCCACGGCCCTGGATGCAAGTGCAGACGTATTAATTGATTTCTCATCGCCCGAATCTTCCATAACGATTGCCGAAACCTGCGCGAAGAAGCATATTGCTTTAGTAGTAGGTACAACTGGATTGAATGCACAGCAATATGAAAAAATGCAGCATATATCAAAGAAGATCCCATGTCTGATTTCTCCTAATATGAGTGTCGGCGTCAACGTAATGTTCGAGCTCGTATCGAAAATGGCAAAAATGCTTGGTGAAGGCTTTGATATTGAAATTGTTGAGACCCATCACAGATATAAGAAAGATTCCCCCAGTGGTACTGCCCTGCGGCTCGCTGAAAAGATTTGTGAAGCTACTCACAGAGAAATGGATAAAGATATTGTCCACGGCCGCCATGGTATTACCGGTGAGCGACCTATGAATCAAATAGGTATGCATGCGGTACGAAGCGGGGACGTTATCGGAGACCATACGGTAATATTCGGTAATTTAGGAGAACGCATAGAGATCACTCATAAAGCACACACACGTGATACCTTTGTACGCGGTGCAATCCGGGTGGCTAAGTTTATAGCAAAAAAACCGCCGGGAATGTACTCTATGTCGGATGTTTTGCAAATACAAGCATAAATTAAACGAATTAAACATTCAAACCCCTGACAATCCTGAAAAGCAGCTCAAACGATTTAAACCGTTTAAACTGATGATGGTAGCCAGGGGTATTTATTTTCATTATTATACCTAAAGAGCAAAATTATGAGACTTGATAAATTTACTATTAAAGCCCAGGAGGCAGTGCAGGAATCACAGGAATTGGCTGAATCAAAAAGGCAGCAGCAGATATTAGCTGTCCATTTGCTGGAAGTTTTATTGACGCAGGAACAGGGTATTGTTGTACCGATTCTGAAAAAATTAGGAATTAATACAGATGCCGTTCTTAATAAGACGATGGATGCTGTAAACAGATTACCGCAGGTAACCGGAACCGGAGTGCCCGGACAGGCATACGTGAGTGCAGAACTGCGGGACGTATTTAATTCTGCCTGGGAAGAAGCAAGTAAACTAAAAGACGAGTATTTGAGTACGGAACATCTGTTATTGGCACTGGCAGGACAGAAAAATACCAGTGCCGGCAAAATATTAAATGAAGCAGGTGTCCAAAAAGAAAATATTTACAAGGCATTAAAAGAAATCAGAGGAAGCCAGAGGGTTACAGATCAGAATCCTGAAGAAAAATATCAGGCCCTTGAACGCTATAGTAAAGACCTTGTCGAGCTGGCCCGAAGGGGAAAACTCGATCCCGTTATTGGGCGCGATGATGAAATAAGACGGGTAATTCAGGTTTTATCACGCAGAACGAAGAATAATCCTGTGCTTATAGGAGAGCCCGGCGTGGGAAAAACGGCTATTGCAGAAGGTTTGGCACAGCGTATTGTGAATGGTGATGTACCCGAGGGCCTTAAAAATAAGCACGTTATGGCGCTGGATATGGGGGCATTAATTGCTGGCACTAAATACCGTGGTGAATTTGAAGACCGCCTTAAGGCAGTGATTAAAGAAGTAACGGAGAAGGAAGGGCAGATTATACTTTTTATTGATGAGCTGCATACCGTTGTAGGTGCCGGGGCAGCCGAAGGGGCAGTGGATGCATCAAACCTGTTAAAACCAGCTTTAGCACGTGGTGAGCTGCGCTGCATCGGGGCTACCACCCTGGACGAATACAGAAAGCATATTGAGAAAGATGCTGCCCTGGAGAGACGATTTCAACCGGTATATGTTGGTGAGCCGACAGTGGAGGATACTATTGCAATCCTCAGAGGACTAAAGGAAAGATATGAGGTACATCATGGAGTGCGCATTAAAGACTCAGCACTTGTTGCGGCGGCTACACTCTCGAACCGGTATATTTCAGACCGGTTTCTGCCTGACAAAGCCATTGACCTGATAGATGAGGCAGCCTCTAAACTGAGAATCGAAATAGACAGCATGCCAATTGAACTGGATGAGATAGAGCGTAAGATTATGCAGTTGGAGATTGAGAAAGAGGCCCTCAAAAAGGAGAAAGATCCTGCGTCAATACAGCGCATGGAGAAGATTGAAAAGCAGCTATCGGATTTACGGGAAGAATCAAGGACCCTTCGTGCCCAATGGGAGAATGAGAAAAAGATTATTAAGGAGATACAGGAACTGAATGCAAAGATTGATCACGCACGTATCGAGGAGCAGGCTGCACAAAGGGAAGGAAATTTAGGCAAAGTAGCTGAGATACGCTACGGGCTTATCAGGGAATGTGAGCAAAAGCTAAAACAAAAAAA
Organism: uncultured candidatus Brocadiaceae bacterium; assembly: GCA_964589115.1. Taxonomy (GTDB): domain Bacteria; phylum Planctomycetota; class Brocadiia; order Brocadiales; family Brocadiaceae; genus JBDIVL01. Next base: position 4,157 of record CAZPUD010000034.1, read on the forward strand.
TAAGGAACTGCAGGATTTGCAAAAAAATAAATTACTGCTCAAAGAAGAGGTTGATGCAGACGACATCGCAGTTGTTGTCTCCAAGTGGACGGGAATTCCCGTTACCCGTATGATGGAAGGAGAGAAAGAAAAGCTTCTGAAGATGGAGGACCGGCTCATGGAAAGAGTAGTAGGCCAGGAGGAGGCTATTAGAGCTGTTTCAAACTGCATCCGGCGTGCCCGGGCAGGGCTTCAGGACCCAAACCGTCCGATGGGTGTGTTTTTATTCCTCGGTCCCACCGGAGTTGGAAAAACGGAACTTTGTAAGGCACTGGCGGCTTTTCTTTTTGATAGTGAGAATGCCATGGTACGTATCGATATGTCTGAATTTATGGAATCGCATTCTGTTGCACGGCTTATCGGTGCACCGCCGGGGTATGTTGGTTATGAGGAGGGAGGGCGTTTAACCGAGGCGATCCGCAGAAGGCCGTATTCAGTAATCCTGTTTGATGAGATAGAAAAGGCGCACCGGGATGTGTTTAATATACTGCTGCAGGTTTTTGACGATGGGCGATTAACTGACGGACACGGGCGTACTGTAGATTTTAAAAATACTATTATTGTAATGACCTCAAATATAGGCAGCCAGTGGATACAGGATCTCATAGGTCCCGGGAATGAGGAAGAATTGAGAAGCCGAGTTAAACAGGCGTTGAGGGAGACGTTCAGACCTGAATTTCTTAATCGTATTGACGAGACAATTATCTTCCATGGTTTATCAAAGGAATTGATAAAGCAGATTGCAGACATCCAACTGCGGGAGCTTCAAAAGCGTTTAACAAAATACAATTTCCACCTAAAGGTGACCGACAGAGTTAAGGAAAAAATAGTACAGGAAGGTTATGATCCCCACTTTGGTGCAAGACCGCTAAAGCGCACAATTCAGCAGATGATTGAAAATCCGCTTTCTTTAGAGATCCTTGAGGGAAAATTAATGGAGGGTTCAGAGATTAGAGTGGATATGAGCGATGGAAGATTAACCTTTACTGCTGTTCCAGCAGAACCCGCAGCTGTATAGATTTCCATAGTCCCAATTAAAATTCATATGTTATCGAATTTATAGACCCCATTTCAAGAAAGGAGCGAATCGTGAATAAACGGTTTAAAAATATATGTCTTATATTCATGGTTGTATCGGCTTTGTTTACTATTTCAATAATTTCTCATGCTGGAGATTCTGTTAAAAAGATAAGTTTTGAGGAATTAAAAGGTATTATAGAGGGCAACAAGGGCAGGGTAGTGGTTGTTGACCTATGGGCAACATGGTGCCCGCCGTGCAGAAAAGAGATACCGGGTTTTATTAACCTTTATAACAGGTATAAGGACAAGGGTGTGGAGATAGTAGGTATTGCCTTTGATGATAACGGATCGGAAGTAGTTCCCCGGTTTGTAAAAAAAATGGGTATTAATTACCCTGTTTACCTTGGTGGACGTGATATTGCACAAGGGTACGATTTAGAGGCATATCCAACCACTGTCATCTATGATAAAGAAGGCAAAGAGGCTAATGTTCACGTAGGTTATGTACCGGAAACGCAATTTGACGAAGAAATTAGCGAATTATTAAAGAAGTAAAACCTAAGGAGAATATTTTGTTGAAAAGCAAACTCACATTATTTACCATTCTCACTATCTGTATTCTCTCCCTTAATACGATAGCATTATCTAAGGAAACTTCCTCCCGATGGAAAGACCTGGACGAAGTACTCACAGAAATTGAAAAGGCAAATGCGGCTTTTAAGACCTTAAAGGCAGACATCCTTTATACCCGTACGATTACTTTGCTTGAGTCGAAAGAAATATCGCAGGGAGAACTGAATTATAAAAAACCCAACAAGATGTATCTGAAATTTTATCCACCACGGAATGAGATAAATGTGACAGATGGTAAATATTTATGGGTATATCATCCGGAACAAAAGCAGGTAGAGAAATATGAAATGAAGCATAACAGCCAGTCATCGCAGGGGTTAAATTTTTTCGAATTCGGCTATGGAGAATCGGTAAGTGAAGTAAAAAAGAATTATAAAATTACTCTTCTGGATACAAGAGAAGAGGGTAAAAAACGTTTTTATTTGCTTGGTTTAACTCCTAAAGACCCGAAATCACAATATTCTGATATCCGGTTGTGGATAGAAGAAGGCTCCTGGCTGCCAGGCAAGGTAGAGCTTTACGAGAGTCAGGGCGAGATAGTTAATACTATTGAATTTAAAGGTATAAAACTTGACAAGAGAATGTCAGATAAGCTCTTCATATTTGATGTACCAAGAGGGGTTGAAGTTATTGAGCCGCTTAAATAAGCATATTAGAAGAAAGTAAATTACTTTTTTAATCTAACGATTGATACAGTGCTAAAAACCTTCTGTCAATCCGGTCTTTCAGCCACATGCTCAATTGGCCGTACCAGTAAAAAGGTCCCCACACGGCCAGTCCTTCGCCATAGCCAAGATTAAGAATTACCAGATAATATTTTTGCGGCCGGTATACCTTTAGTTTTTTGCCAGTCACGACAGCAAGAAGGTTGTGTAACAAAACAGGTGCTTGCCGTACACCAAAAACCCCTAGCTTTGGCAAATTCTTGCCCTCCATACTAATGCAGTCACCTGCACCGAATACCCGTTCATCGTCTTTTGACTGCAGCGTTGTGCGGACCAGTAAGCCGCCGTAGCTATCCATTGAAAGGTTGAGATTTTGTATCCATTGCGGAGGACGAAGTCCGGTGGCGATTATCAAATCATCCCATTCAAAAATCTAATTAAGTACCTGACCATAAATTATTGCATAATTTTTTATGTTGTTTGAAATGAGATTTTATACTGAGAGCCAAAAGACTTAAGAATATGTTCTACAGAACGAACTAAATGACGAAAAGAAGTATAAGCAGAAAAGGGTAACCATTTGTATTTCATCAACCGCCAAAGATTTTCAATAAGGTTGAGTTCTGGGCAATACGGTGGCAAATATTTAATAATAAGGTTCCTTTTAGCCCAGGAAGAAATATGCCGGATAAATTCCTTAGAAGTATGAATGGGGGCATTATCCAGAAGAACAAAAGTCTTCTTCTGTATATGATCGATAAATTGGTTAAAGCACGATATGATAACAGAAGTATCAACTTTCCCTTTCTTGTAATGTTCCTAATCTTTCTTGGAAGACAATTTTGCAGTATTTTGATGATTTTACATATGATGACTGGGTTTCACCTAGTGATCTTGCCAGGCTTTACTATATAAACCGATGGACATTATTAAATCATTTGAAAAATCTGCATTCATGGGGATTGATAACCAGGCGTCAGAGAATTCCTAGAAGTTTAGGATTTGAGTATCAAATAACAGAGCATGGCCTGAAAAAAATGGAATACATAAGAGTGAAAGCTTTGGAAGAGGCTTGTCAAACTACGAAACATACGAAATAAGTTAAGCCTGATTCTACGTTTACCGGAAATAAAGGATATGTTATAATACTGCATAAAGCTCCATTTATATAATTTAAATGGATAGGGAAGTTTCCGAAAAGCCCTGATCTTCTTATAAAATAACTATGAAGAATAAGATTAAAAAGACAGTCAAAGTATACAAAGATACTAATGAAATGGATAAAGCGGATAAGAAGTATTGGAAATCTGCCTCAATGGAAGAAAGGGAAATTGTCCGTGATGCATTATGGGAAAATTATTGTTTTTTTAAAGGGATAGACCCTAATGTACAAAGATTTACAAGAGTTCTTAGAGTTGTTAAATTCCCACCAAGTTAAATATGTAATTGTGGGTGCATACGCTTATGGTATTTATGCAGAGCCTCGATTTACAAATGACTTAGATATCTTTGTGGAACCGTCAGAATCAAATATTGAAAAGATTGCCTATTCTCTTAGAGATTTTGGATTTAATGATTCAGAAGTAGATTGGAATTTGTTTTTGCGTGGAGAAGAGGTAATAAGGCTCGGCAATGCTCCATTAAGAATTGATATATTACCCAAAATATCTGGAATTACATGGAAAGAAGTGTGGAAAACTAAAAAAAGAGGATTCGTGGGAATTAAACATAAAACTACGGTTTATTTCATTGGTAAAAAACAACTTATTATAAATAAGTTGGCAACCAAAAGACCTAAAGATTTAAGAGATGTTGAAGAGTTAAAATAATTAATTTAAATAGAGGCTTAGAAATATGAGATTATGTGAGATGAGATTTAGGCGACATATTTTACACCTTATCTTTATAATATCTGGAGTCTAAGTAAAACGGAATTAAATAACCTTTTTTCTTATGGTGGCCTGTAAGGTACTAATAGAGGCAATGTAAAATAGCATTCAAATCTTATTCAGCATTTTCGTATAAGTGTGATTTAATATTGTGCATCATAGTCTAAAAAAATAAGGGGTATCTTTAAAGAATACCCCTTAATTTTGTGTCGTACTTATGTCGTACCTTGTTGTAAAAAGATATTAAAACTAGTAAGGATAGATAAGAATTAAATTTCCTTGAAACCCATAGAATTACTGATAGAATCAAGAAAAATCAAAAAACTTAAAAACAGGTAAGAAAGGACAGAAAAGACATATATGTTACGTGGAATTATTTTTGATATGGATGGCACGCTTACCAAGCCAAATGTCGATTTTACGGCTATCGAACGGGAAATTGGCACAAAGGTAGGTTTTATTATCGATTATGCAGAAAAATCAAGTCCTGAAGAACGTAACAGGGCAATGGAAATACTTGAACGTTACGAGGCACAAGCGGCAATGGAATCAGAGCTTAACGAAGGTGTACACGAAATGTTGGAATACCTTGCCAGGAAACAGTTAAAAAAAGCACTTTTAACCCGCAATTCGCGTAAATCTGTTGATACCGTTCTGCGGAAACATAACCTCCATTTTGAATTCATCGTCAGCCGGGAAGATACAAAGCCTAAACCGGCACCAGACCCGATTTTTTTACTAAGTAAAAGGATGAACATTCGTACAGATCATTTGTTAATGATTGGTGATTATAAGTATGATATCATGTGCGGCAGGGCGGCAGGAACCAAGACCGCTCTGCTTCGCTATCAGGAATATGTGCTAACCGAAATAACCCCGGATTTCGAAATAAACAGCATCCGCGAGGTCATCAACATAATTGAACATTTTGAGAAGACCGGTCAAACACCTTTGATATAAAATTGGTATACGAGTATATGGGTAAATGGGTAGATGAGTAGATTAGTAGATGAGTTAAAATACCCATCCACTCATATACCCATCCACCTAAATCTATACTACGACTCTTGACTTTATTCGGATTTTCCGTGAGTTATAAAGTTAGATTTGACAGGGTTAACGTTTGGCCAGATTATTCAGAATATCAACACCACGTTTGATTGTTTCTTCAGTGGCAGCAAAAGAGATTCGGAAATGGGTATGACGCTCGGAAAAGACACTGCCGGGGATTATAAGCAAGTTCTTTTGTATGGCGGCTGATACAAATTCTTCATCAGTTCCCCATGGTACTTGCGGGAAAAAATAGAATGCCCCTCCTGGTTTTACAAACTGATATTGGTCTTTTAAACCCTCATACATCAATTCTCTCTTTTTTCTGTAACTTTCCAGGTATTTGTTCAAATCTATCTCCAGTGTCCTGGAAACAGCATATTGGGCAAAGGAGGGCGCACAGACAAATGTGTATTGCTGCAGTTTGATCATTTCGCTAATAAAGTAGGCCGGTCCCGCTGCGTAGCCCATCCGCCATCCTGTCATTGCAAGGGACTTGGAGAAACCATCGAGGATTAGTGTTTTTTCATAATATCGGGCAATGCTGTCAAATTCATGATTGTAATCATAATCATGATATATTTCATCTGAAATGATAAGGAGGTCATGTTTTCTTGCCAATGCTGCGATCTCTTTCAGTTCACTGGCACTGCAGAGTACTCCTGTTGGATTGGAAGGGCTATTGACAACAATAATTTTGGTTTTTCCGGTAATAAGAGGTTGTATGCGTGCTGCAGTTAACTTAAAATCGGGGTACGTATCAGCAAATACCGGTCTACCACCGCAAAAATTAACCAGATGTTTGTAGCTAACGAAGGCAGGGTCCGGAATAATAACCTCATCATCAGGGTTAACCAATGTCATGAATGCCAATGTCAGCGCACCTGACACCCCTGACGTGATCATGATACTTTCTGCATTTACGCCGCGCTCCTTCTGGAGCCGCCTTTGCAGGGCATCACGGAGTTCAGGTATTCCCTGCGTGATTGTATATTTGTTTACACCCTCGTTAACGGCATTAATAGCCTCTATCTTAATTTCCTCAGGAACATCAAAATCCGGCTGACCTATACTAAGGTTCACCGGATTTTGCATTTTCTGCGCAAGATCAAAGACCTTCCTGATTCCTGAGGAATCAAGTCTGGACATCCTGTGGGCTATCATTATTTTTGGGCCTTTTGCTTACCACCTGCGGCTGGGGCTGCTTCCTTTGCTGCTTCAGCGGCAGCTTCAGCCTTTGCGGCCTTTTTCTCCGATTTTCCCTTTTGTTTTATCTTCACTACTTTAACCTTGGGGATGCCGTAGACGGATTTTTCTGGATCCCACCTTCCCTCTTCCCTCAGAATCTTAATCCTCTCTACCCTTCGCAGTACATTTCTTGGTCTAACCAATTTACCTTGTATTCTTAAACTTTTATCAATACTCATAACTTTCTCCTAAATTTATCTCATGCGTACGGGATAACATCCCTCAAATTGTTTTTTATTCTCATAACTGAAATTAGATAATTTATTTTTTGCATTAATCAAATCGGTGCTGTCATTTGCCTCAAATTCACCTAAACAAACAAAAAGCTCTTTACCGGTATTTACAACAAATGCATTATAACCTAATCCATTCTGTAGTGTTCTGGCTATCTCTTTTGCCTTCTCTATATTTTCCTTCGTATTTGTATATGTAACTGCACGCAAAGTCCACTTATCTTTAATAATTGGTTTGGGTTGTTCAAATTGCTTTTCCGGTTGTTTTTCTGTTCTTTCTGCCGCTGGTTTAACGATGTTCTTCTGAGGCGCCTCCTGTGGTTCGGATTTTATAAAACCGATCTTCTTTGTCTCTGACGATTCTATCGTTCCGAGCCATTCTTCTGTCTGCTTCATTACACCTTTGTTGTACCCGACTTTATGCCCTACAAAAAAACAAGCAATAGATAAAAAAGTTGCCGCGATAGCACCTATAATAAGTGTCTCTTGCCTTAATACTACCTCGTCTTTACGTTGAACCCGTTCACTTTTAGTAAAATCAGGAATAGGGTTGGATGTTTTCGGTGCTTCCGGTTTATACTTGTAAGCTATGTCTTCCTTTTGCGTATTCTTTATCCATGCCAGAGGATCTGTTGTAAGGGGCGACGTTGTCATTACCTTATTCTCTGCATTAGGTGGAGTTGTTTGAGGTTCTGTATTCGGTGGTAATTGCGCAGGAGGCTTAACTTCACTCTTCTGTGCGTCTTCTGTATTTTCCGGCTGTTTCGGCTGTTTAAAAACCTCAAAAAATTCCCTTGAATCACTTCCTTTAGTCATAATGTATACTCCATAATTAGGATGTTTTTTACATTACATATGCATCCTCTTTAAGTTGAAAAGTTTATAATAAATACCTTATAAAGTCAAGCGTTATATCACGAAACAGAACACATTGACAGCGATACAAATTATGATATACTAACCACATCCGGTAAGCCATGCACATCTTGTTTCTAGCTTGCTAAGTCTTTTAAAATAACAAGCTTATCAGTATTTTGAAATTTGTTTTTAACATGTCAGGCAAAAATTTACGAATTACGATTTCAGATTTACGATTTTTTTTAAATCACAAATCATAAATCTGAAATCGTAAATTCTGGGTATTTGTCTCTTCCGATTCATTCGGATTAGGTTTATGGTATTAACAATTAAAGAAAAAATCGAACAGCTTCGTAATATAATACGATACCATGATAGAAAATATTATGTTGAAAATAATCCGGAAATTACCGATTATGAATATGATCAACTGGTAAAAGAGTTAGAACATCTTGAGAAATTACATCCTGAGTTTATTACCCCTGATTCTCCTACTAGACGAGTAGGGGAGGTTCCTCTTACCCATTTTCCTGCCGTTAATCATAAGATCCCCATGTTGAGTATTGATAATACGTACTCGCAAGAGGAATTAAGAGAATTTGACAGGCGTACAAAACGCATATTGGGAATTGATAATCACCGGGATGTTGAGTATATCGTTGAGCTGAAGATAGATGGAGTCGCTGTTTCTCTCTTATATGAAGGTGGTTTCTTCGTAAGGGGGGCTACCCGTGGAGATGGTTTTCGGGGAGATGATGTGACTGCAAATCTCAAGACGATACGCCAGATTCCTTTAAAACTTGAATCTCCAAATAGAAACCGAGGGATTCCGCCTGTTCTTGAGATCAGGGGTGAAGTTTACCTGCCAAACAAAGAATTTCAAAAACTAAATGAAGAAAAAGAAGAAAAGGGTGAACCCCAATTTGCCAATCCCAGGAATGCCGCTGCCGGTTCGCTAAAACTCCTCGACCCGCGTATTACGGCCAGGAGGAATCTGTGTATTTTTGCTTATGCTATAGGATATCGTGAGGGTTTAGAACTTGAAACCCACAGCGAATGCTTAAGAATTATTCAGGAATTTGGTTTTCCTGTAAATCCCAATAACCACTTATGTAAAAATATTGAAGAGGTTATCCGGCATTGTAATAAGTGGGATAACCGCCGTAAAGAATTGGACTATATGGTTGATGGGATGGTTGTGAAAGTTAACTCTCTTGCCCTTTATGACCGGTTAGGCTACACAAGCAAGGCACCCCGCTGGGCAATTTCATATAAATTTCAACCCGAACAGGTAACTACAAAAATTGAAAAGATTTGCACGCAGGTTGGAAAGACAGGTACTATTACGCCCGTTGCCAATCTCACTCCGGTGCAGCTTGCAGGAACTACCGTCTGCCGTGCTACTCTCCATAATTTTGATGAAATTCAGAGAAAGGATATACGGGTAGGAGACCATGTTATTGTACAAAAAGCCGGTGAGATTATCCCTCAGGTTGTCTGTGTTCTGAAAGAAAAACGCAGTGGAAATGAAAAGGTTTTTATAGAGCCAGCAAACTGCCCTGCGTGCAGCAGTGCGGTTAGCAGGGAGGGAGTGTACCTGCGATGTCACAATCCTTTATGTCCTGCGCAGGCAAAGAGACTCATCAAATTCTTTGCAAGCCGGGATGCTATGGATATAGAAGGATTAGGACCAGCACTCATAGAACAATTGGTTGACAAAGGTCTGTTAAAAGATTATGCTGATATCTATTATTTAAAATACGACGATCTGGTAAACCTGGAACGCATGGGTGAAAAATCCGCATCAAACTTGATACATGCCATCGAAAAGAGCAAAAAACGTGATCTAAGCCGTCTGATTTGTGCCCTTGGAATTAATAATGTTGGCACACACACCGCAGAAGTTCTGGCAGAGCATTTTGATTCACTCGACAAATTAGCAAATGCAACTCAGGATGAGTTAGAATCGATCTATGAAATAGGCCCTGTTGTTGCCAAAAGCATTGTTACATTTTTTCAGAATAAACATACACATGATATTATCGAAAAGCTCAAGGCACAGGGAGTTAATACCAGAAAATTACCATCTGCAAAACTAGTAAAAAACCCAAAGATCTCCGGAAAGTCTTTTGTGATTACCGGTTCTTTACAGAAGTATTCCCGTAGTGAAGCCGAAAATCTCATCAAGAGGCTGGGCGGACGCGTTGCATCGAGTGTAAGTAAGAAGACAAATTACCTCCTTGCAGGAGAAGACCCGGGCAGCAAACTTGATAAAGCAAAGGAACTTAATATACAAATTCTTGATGAAAAAGATTTTGAAGAGATGATAAAATAAATTTAGATAAGGAATGACCTAAATGGAAAAATTGATTAAAAATGCTATAAAACTGGCAAAAGCAGACTATGTGGAAGTAAGAGTCCATGAGGGCCTGAGCACCGGTATAAGCTATGTAGGTAAAGAGCTTGAAAGTATTGGTGAAAATACCACTTTTGGAGGTTGTGTCAGGGCCCTTGTTAAAGGTGGTTGGGGGTTTGTGGCTTTTAACGACATCGATAATCTTCCAAAATACGTAGAAATGGCCTGTGAGCAGGCGCAATTTATAGGTACACAGGAGAGTCTGCTTGCCCCGGTACCGGTGACTAATGATTCTGTAAAAACGAATGTAAATGTAGACCCGGCTGATATCTCTTTGACGGACAAAGAAGCTATTTGTAATAAGTACAATTCAATAATACTTTCGTCAAAGCAGATACAAACCTCCAATGTACGATATATAGACTCTCACGGAACGATATACTTTGCCAGCTCGGAAGGCAGCTTTATCATGCAGGAAACTATTTTCTGCGGTATCTCACTGCTTGCTATGGCAAGGGAAGGCATGAACGTACAGCAGTCATATTACTCTGTAGGTGATTTGCGGGGTTTTCAAAATGTACAGAATCTGGAACAAAAATGTGAGGAGATAACAAAATGCGCTGTTGACCTTCTTACTGCAAAGCCGGTAACAGGGGGTAAATACACCGTTATTATCGACCCGAAACTTTGCGGGGTATTTGTTCATGAGGCCTTCGGACACCTTAGTGAAGCCGATTTTATTTATGAGAATGAAAGACTGCAGAAGATTATGGTCCTTGGTAAACGCTTTGGAATTGATGCCCTCTCTATTGTGGATGACGGATCTATGGTTGGTGAAGCAGGGTATAATAAGTATGACAGCGAAGGTACACCGACGCAAAAGACCTATCTTATCAGGAATGGTATTTTAACCAACCGGCTCCATTCCAGGGAAACAGCCGCAAAGATGCACGAGAAACCTACAGGTAATGCACGGGCGATAAGTTACGCACATAGTCCCATTGTGCGCATGACCAATACATATATGGAACCACGTGATTACCCTTTTGAAAAAATGCTCTCCGAGGTGGATAACGGTATTTATGCTATCGGGGCACTGGGCGGGCAAACAAATATGGAAATGTTTACCTTTAGTGCTGAAGAGGCGTACATGATACGCAACGGGAAGATACAGGAAAAAATACGGGATGTCGTTCTCACCGGAAATGTCTTTGAAACACTTATGAATATTGATGCGGTAGGGAATGACCTGAAAATATACGGTGGGTTGGGAGGCTGTGGCAAAGGCGGGCAATCACCACTTCGCGTTGGTGACGGCGGCCCGCACGTTCGTATCAGAAACGTTACTGTTGGAGGGAGGTAAATGGAAATATTAGAACTTCTTGAATTCGCTAAAAAAGAAAAAGCCTCGGATATTCATATAAGCTCCGGTGAACCTCCGATGATCCGTATCCTTGGAGATATGAGAAAGGTCGATATCCCTGCATTAAACAAAGAGGATGTGCACAGGATGCTTTACGGCATCCTGAACGATCAGCAGCGTAAGGTTTACGAGGAACACCATGAACTGGATTTTGCCATTGCAATCGGCGATTCCGGCAGGTTCAGGGTAAACGCTTTCATGCAGAGCAGGGGGGAATCCATTGTCTTCAGGACAATACCAACAATCATTCCAACGCTGGAACAGTTGTCTATGCCGAAAATTGTAAGTGATTTGACAAGAAAAGAAAAAGGTCTTGTACTCGTTACAGGCCCTACAGGAAGTGGAAAGTCTACTACGCTGGCGGCCATGATCGATCTTATAAACCGCGAGGAAAAATGTCATATACTCACCATTGAAGACCCAATCGAATTTGTACACCAGTCAAAGAACTCATTAATTAACCAGCGGGAATTAGGAATACATACCCACAGCTTTGCCAATGCATTGAGATCTGCCCTGCGTGAAGACCCCGATGTCATTCTGGTAGGTGAAATGAGGGATCTGGAGACTATTTCTCTCGCCCTTACGGCAGCAGAGACGGGCCATCTGGTCTTTGGCACCTTACACACATCCAGCGCCCCTAAAACGGTAGACAGGATAATTGATGTATTCCCTGCCGAACAACAGGAACAGGTGCGTACGATGTTTTCTGAATCACTTCAGGCGGTAATAACACAGCAGCTTATAAGAAGAAGAGACGGAAATGGACGCATCGCAGCCCTTGAAATTATGATTGGTACACCGGCAGTAAGGAACCTGATCAGAGAAAATAAGATAGCTCAAATCCCCTCATCCATACAAACAGGCCGCCAGCACGGTATGCAAACCATGGATCAGGCGTTAATAGAACTCTACCAAAAAGAATTGGTTGCCAGGGAATCAATTGAAAAATTAGCAAGCAGTCCGACAGTATTAAATTTGAAGTAAAACCTAACCCGAATGAACCGGAAGAGATAGCTAAATGGGATTTATGATTTTAGATTTACGATTTGAGATTTAAAAAATCGTAAATCTAAAATCGTAATTCGTAAATTCTTGCCGAAAATGTAAAAATTTATCTCTGAAGATACTATTATGGAAATAAAAGAACTGCTGCAGGAAATGGTAAGGCTTGATGCCTCGGATGTCTACCTTACCGTAGACCTTCCGCCTATGTATCGTAAAGAGGGTATCAATACTCCTTATGGTACAAAAAATCTTAGTGCCGAAGATGTTCAGATAATTGCTGAAAATATAATGAATGAAAAACAAAAAAAAGATTTTTACGAAAAGATGGAAATGAACCTGGCCCTTTACTATCCGGAGCTGGGGAGATTCAGGGTAAACATCTTTTTTCAGCGAAGAAATGTTGGTATAGTTATCAGGCAAATAAAAATCAGTATAAAGACCATAGACGACCTGCAACTTCCTCAGATTTTCAAGGATGTTATTATGACGAAACGTGGGTTGGTGCTTATAGCCGGCGGTACAGGCTCCGGAAAATCGACAACCCTAGCAGCCATGATCGATTATAGAAATACCAATAGCTCAGGACATATCATTACGGTAGAGGACCCTGTAGAGTTTGTGCATCAACACAAGAAATCCGTTATTACGCAAAGAGAAGTTGGTATTGACACAATATCATTTGCTCATGCATTAAAAAATACCCTGCGCCAGGCGCCCGATGTTATCCTTGTGGGAGAGATCCGTGATACGGAAACCATGGAATCGGCCATTACCTTTGCTGAAACAGGCCACCTTTGTTTAGGTACTCTTCATGCCAATAACGCTAATCAGGCGATAGAGCGGATCATAAACTTTTTCCCTTCGGAACGCCACGAACAAATATATTTGCTGCTTTCGCTGAATCTCCGTTCTATTATCTCTCAGCGGTTAATACCTGCAAAGGATGGTAAACGGGTTGCATCCTTTGAAATTTTACTTGATACACCAAGGGTTAAGGATCTCATCCTGAAGAAGCAGATCGGATTGCTGAAAGAAATCATGTCAAAAGGGACACAGGAGGGTATGTTAACATTCGACCAATCTCTCTTTAATTTTTATAAGGATGGTAAGATTAGCTATGAGAATGCCATTGCATACGCCGACAGCGCAAATGATCTCCGCTTAAGAATAAAAACAGAAGGTATTGGGGAACCGGAAGGGGAGAAGACTACGAGTTTCAAATTGAAATAAAATAACTCGATATTTAGAAATTTCAAACCGGTATGGAGTGATGGAATGAGATGGGGTGTTGGAGTAGTGGAGTGATGGAGTTTTTTATGGCAATACTCAGAGTTGGTTCAATCGTCAACGATTGAACCGAAACGTTTAGCATGTCTCATACGCCTGGAGTAAACTAAAACGTACAGGCCTATGCTAAACGCATGGTTCAATCTACAAGATTGAACCAACCATAGTCGCAGCCAAAGGAAGCCTAACTTGATTGTTGAACAAGGAAGGTTATTTTACAAGAATAAACAACACAATTCATAATTTACTATCACAAGGGAATCAAACGTATGGATAAAATTGAGGAAAAGATATTAGATCTGGCCTTGAAGTATACACCATCAGTTGAAGTTTTATATGAAGAAGGCGAATCACGGTCGGTAAGTTTTGAAAATAATAAGCTGAAATATGTAAACACAAAATCTATCCGTGGAATCGGACTTCGGGTAATTAAAGACGGGAAGATCGGGTTTTCAAGTACTACTGATTTTCGGAAACCTGAGAAATTAGTTGCTAATGCCATAGAGAGTGCAAAATTTGGTCAGCATGCCGCTTTTGATTTTCCTTCTCAAAATACTTTTCCTACAGTAAATGTTTTTGACCAGAATGTCATAGATTATCATATACACAAATGTGTAGATATCGGGAAGGAGGGTATTGACAGGGCTTTAACGGTAAATCCTGCTTATGAATGCAGCGTTGGCATAGGGAAAGGGCACGGAAAGCGAAGGCTTATGAATTCAAGAGGACTGGACGTTTCTATTTCTTCTACAGCATTCAGTCTGGGTATTGATATATTGCAAGTTAAAGGCCAGAGTCTGCTTTGGGTTGGTGAAGGGGAAAGCTCCAGAGGCCTTGTAACCGACCTTAACAAGCACGTTGACAAAGCACTAAGAGGTTTAAAGCTTGCCGAAAAGGAACTAAGATTAAAAACAGGCTCTTATCCTGTAATTGTTACGGCAAAGGCAATGGGAAATTTGCTTGTGACTTTTGAGAGCGGGTGCAATGGAAAATTGGTACAGAAGGGGGCATCACCTCTTACCAATAAACTAGGTGAAAAAATTATTGACGAAAGGGTGAGTATATATGACGATGCCACGATTGATTTGGCCGATTCAAGTTATCCATGGGATGGAGAAGGTGTTCCGTCCAGATGCACGCCATTGATTGAAAAAGGTGTCGTTAAGAATTTTATATTTGACCTGCAAACAGCGGGAATCATGAAAACAAGATCTACCGGAAGCGGCAACCGGGGTTTTTCCTCTCAGCCTTCCCCCGGCAACTCAAATATTATTGTTGAAACCGGTGATATGCCGCTTGAGACGATGATAAAGAACACCAGATGCGGTGTATTGGTAGATCAGGTACTGGGGGGTGGCCAAAGCAATATCCTTGCCGGTGAGTTCTCAGTAAACATCGACCTTGGATACCTCATCGAGAATGGCGAAATTGTGGGAAGAGTAAAAGACTGTATGTTTGCCGGGAATGTTTTTGATGTATTTAATAATATTATAGGGATTGGTGACATGGCGGAATGGCATGGCTCAACAAAGCTGCCACCATTTTATTTTAAGGCAATAAGCATTGCCGGAAATGATTGATAAGTATAGTATTTAGTGAATAGTGAATAGTAATTGGTAGAGGCGTCCCCGGTGGGGCGTCTCTATGCGAGAAGCAGAAACAGAGTTCGGAACAAGCAGTAGTTGCAAAACAAATCAACTGCCTCGTAGAGGGCGAAGTGACACTTCGCTCTACATTGAAAAAGTTGACAAAGGCATAATTTAATGTATAGGAATTTCCATGCAACATTAAAATATGTACTTTTATCCATGAGACCCGAACAATGGATAAAAAACCTTTTTGTATTTATACCTCTCTTATTTTCAAAAAATCTCTTCAGCATAGTAAAGGATGTTCAAGCCCTTGCCGGATTCATCATTTTTTGCACAATCACAGGTTGCACCTACATAATTAATGACCTCACCGACCTTGAAAAAGATAAACTTCATCCGGTAAAATCACAAAGACCACTTCCCTCCGGTAGGTTAAGTAAGGAAACCGCAGGTATAGTAGCTGTCTTTTTATGCTGTGCAGGTTTTTCCCTTGCCTTTCTTATAAATGCTTTTTTTGGCGTTATTGTTCTCGTTTACTTTCTCCTTAATATTGGGTATAGTATTTACCTAAAAGACATTGTAATTATTGATGTTATTACCATTGCTGCAGGATTTGTATTAAGGGTAGTAGGAGGAGCAGTCATTATTTCCGTAACAGCCTCGCAGTGGCTTATCCTGTGCACGATTCTTTTATCACTGTTCCTGGGTTTTAGTAAAAGAAGGCATGAGTTAATTCTCCTTGAGAGTACCGCGATGAATCACAGAAGGGTACTCGAACATTATAGTCCTTATTTTTTGGATCAAATGATATCCGTTGTTACAGCATCAACATTAATATGTTATGCCCTATACACCATGTCAAAGGAGACTGTAGAGAAGCTTGGTACATCAAAACTCATCTACACAATTCCATTTGTACTATACGGTATTTTCCGGTATCTTTATCTCGTCCATCAGAAAGAGAAAGGTGGCAGTCCAACAGAGGTTATGCTGACTGATAAACCTATGATTATTAATGTAATGTTATGGATTATTACATCTGTAATATTTATTTATATTATACATTAAGTTACTGCTTCTGCACGTTCGTAAATCTATAGGCGGTGGAGCAATGGAGTGATGGAGTATTGGAGTGTTGGAGTAATAGATTTTTTACAACAATACTCCATATAAATTTATGTATAGGAATTTCAAAGTTTTTCATTATGCCCTTAACACACCCCTAACCCCTCTC
>CAZPUD010000035.1:0-10213 GCA_964589115.1 uncultured candidatus Brocadiaceae bacterium
TAAGTCTGTTGCAGAACTAAGCACTGCAGCTATGCAATTTAGGGAAAAATCGAAAACGGAAAGAGAAAAATAATTCATGAATTCTGAGGTACCGTATTTAACAACTGACATTATTTTTAATTAGACTTCGGCAACTTTTTGATAGTTATGATTTTCAGAATAAATACTCAGAATATCTAATGAGCGGGATTAAAGATCAATTGTCATTTTACTATAGCCCAGAAGATTACAATATATTTCTGAAATTTTTCACGTTTTTGGATGGGAAAATCTCAATTTACTTATGATCAATATCTCAATACTTACAATAATTTCACGGAATACGTTCTAAATTATCATTCTGATATTCCCGAATTTGTCGAATCTAAAGAGACTTTCCTGCAGTTTCTATATGAATCTAATATTATATGTTTTGTGGAAGACCTTGACTATAGTAAGTTTTTCAGATGGTGTTATCGCGAGAGAAGCCCAGCAAATATTTCCCCAAAAGTAAGGCCTAATACACACTATCATATTCATTATGGCCTGCAAAAATCGCTTAATGTTGGAGGGCAGCAAAAGAAAAAATATTAGTATAACCAAGCTGCTTAAGGTGGACAAGCAGCACTGCAGGTTACTTACTACATAGCAGCATATTATATCTCTTTAATTATTTTAATGAACAAAGGTATGCTTTTTCGTACTCGTGCCTTTCCCGCTCAACTCTTATAACCTTTCAACCTCTACCATTACGCTCTCTTATATCCTCCTCACTATCATGTAAATGCTTATACGCAGGGAGCGTTGTAATCCGAGGATCATCGATTCTCTTACCTACCGTGAAATGATACACGACCTGTTGTTCTGATGGTGTCTTGAGAAAGGTATGAACGTCATCGTCAATAAAGGCCCCAATGCCTGTCGCATCAAATCCCGCTGTCGTTGCACCTAAATATAAGGCCTGACCCAGAAATCCTGCCTCATAATGTATGTAGCGGTATCCTCTGTCACCGTATTTCCGTAAAGCAAAATCAAAGTTACTGATAAAGCTGACAGCAAACGCCGAATCGCCGGCAATGTCCTGGTTTAAACTTAACTCCTTAGCAGTGTATCGCATATCACCTCTGGATAACAGATACAATTGCCTGCCTGTCCTGTCAAAACAGTATACTCCACTTTCCAATCCTTCTACCCTATGAATATATAAGTAAGGAATAACTAGAGATGGACCATCATGGGCAAAGAAATCCGCTTTATAGGGGAGATGCAGCAGCCACAGGAGGAGATTAAATACATTTCGGGGCAGCGGTGTTTTACCATCAAAATCAATTGCGGATCTCCTGTGTCTAATAGCCCATTTTAGTGAATATTCATTTACATCAGGCACAGCGGTATCAACTTTAATAACTTTTTCAGCATCAGGGATAAAATAGTCTGCAAATGGTACATACCCTTCCTGCAAGGTACTCATGTGATGTTTTTTACAGGTAAGTGCGTGTCCATTCCGAATGAGTGGATAGTCGACTTCTTCGCTTGAAAGCCTGTTTATCTTTGTTGAGGCATGTATATTTCCTCTTTGAATTTTTTCCAAATGTTTTTCGATTGCAGGTTGTTTTGTATCGAGAGATAGAAATAGGAGTATTTGTTCATCCGTCTCATTCAGACAAAGATACTGCCGGATATTATCATCGTAAAACTCACCGATGAAAAACCCGTAAAGTCCTAATGCATGCGCTGCTGCCATGATACATGCCATGGCGTGTCCTAAATCCAGATAACAGTATCGTAAAGCCCTGGATTGATATTTCCATGCCTCGCGCCAGAAGATGGAATTCAATCCAATAATGACAGGCGGTGTTTCAGAGACACCACCAAGTGATTGCCATAGATGCGGTACAAAATCACCAACAGCCCTTTGTTCAAGCTGATGTTCTTTCACAAAATAATGGTATGCACCGGATGGAATGCCTTCCACGTTGTGTAAATAAAGATGCGTCTCTGTAGGATGAAGATCGCCACTGCTCGGGTTGACTCTTAACGACCATGGTATTGCACCGGGGTATGATTTCCACGCACTGATGGCCATTGAATAATAAAGAAGCGTAGATATAGTATTCAGCGTAACAGGTTTATTTCTGGGTTTAACCCTCCTAAAAGGCCAGATGCCGGATAGAGAACTTTCCATCTTCTCAAAGTTACTTCCCGGATTTATCCTTGGAGAATCCGGGTAAGTGCGAAAAGGATTTGGCTCGTTTGACCAGTCAATGACATGGCGGTCCTGATAAAGCCTTTCCCAGCTATGCTTTGTCGCTTCATGGTATTCCCGGATAGATTTCATTTTTCTATTGTATAAAAGTGTTGGCTTATACGCAATGCGTATACTTATCGTTACAAAAATTTAATTCTGCTTTTTAAAAATAATTGACAAATTTTAAAAAAAACTTAATATTGTTACAAAACCATTTTACAGAAAATCTATTCTTATGATAAGACAAGTATATTATTTTGATAAACCAGGTAAAGAAAATACAGAACGTTGTGTTGAAATAACAGCATCGCTGGTTGATGAGGGTTACAGGCATGTAGTTGTAGCAACAACCGAAGGTGATACCGGTGTTGCTATGTCTAAAAGACTTTACGGCAAGGACGTAAACCTTGTCGTCGTTACCCATTCATTTGGTTTCAAAGAACCGAATCATTTTGAGCTGCTGCCCGGAAACAGAGAAGAAATAATAAAGCTTGGCGGGAAGATTTATACTACCACCATTCTTACACATTCCATCGAGACTGCATTTGCCCAGAAATTCAGCGGTCTTTATCCGACAATGGTCGTTGCCCAGTCGCTGCGGCGCTTTGGTGAGGGAACAAAGGTTTGCTGTGAGATTGTAATGGAGGCCTGCGACGGGGGTCTTATACCGGAATTCGAAGAAGTTGTTGCTGTTGCAGGAACTGGTAGAGGAGCTGATACGGTCTGCATAATAAAGTCAGCAGCATCTAAACGTTTTTTAGAACTGAAAGTGCTGGAAATACTGGCGAAACCGCGTGGGTGAAGATAATTATATTATAAGTTATTCAAGTCCTAACATGAACGAGTCGTAAAAGACGAAATACGAAGCAGGGAATCCGAAACAAATTCAAATGACAAAAATTCAAAAAGACATGAAACCACAGATTTCACAGATGACACAGATTTTGGTAGATGAGCAGATGGGTGGATGAGTATATGAGTGATGGGTTAAATACCCATTTACCCATCCACCCATCCACCCATTTACTCGTCTACTAACTTTAGATTTTCTATCTGTGAAATCTGTGTAATCTGTGGTTCCTGTATGTTTTTGACATTCAAACATTAGAATTTAGGATTTGTTTCGTATTTCGATATTCGAATTTAGAATTTAGACGCTTTGGCATATCGATAAATTTATCAATGTTGAGGCGTTAAGCGCCTAATATATCAACACACTTCAAAGGCCCTTTGAAACACCCGGATAATGTTCTGTTAAAGGATCTTTATCCTTTATAATTCGCTCTTGTCTCTGAATATCTGTTCGCAAATACTTTGGCAGATTAAATAATGAGTGGTGGGTAATGCTGTCGTAAAAACGAAGTGTACCGGTAACCCTTGAGGCAATCCTGTTATCTATTTCGTTGCCGGTAATATCCAGGCTGCCCGGATTCCGTGCCGATAAAGTAAAACCCCATTGGAGTGCGTAGGAAGGGATATAAACAGTATAAGGAAATACATGCTGAAACACCTTACCCAGTGTATTACAAATGCTTGTAAACACCTCATTTTCTGTAATTGAAGCGGCACCTGACTGTACAACAAGTATCCCATCATTTTTCAACTTTTGCGCGACTATTTGATAGAATTCCATTGTAAAAAGCATATAGGAATGCCCTTCTTCCAAAGGGTCATTCACATCTATGATAATAACATCAAATTGTTCTTCCATCTGTTCAATATACTTCCTCCCATCTTCAATCACGAGCTTTACACGGTTGTCATCAAATGCACCTGCATGAAATGTAGGAAGAAATTTTTTTGCACAATTGATCATTTCCTGATCAAGATCAACCATTACGGTCTTTTTTACCGTCTTACAACGCAGCACCTCCCGGAGAGTAGCACCCTCACCACCACCCACAATAAGTACATCCTCCACACCCTGATGTAAAATAAGAGAAGGATGAACGAGGGCCTCATGATAAATAAACTCATCTGCCTCCGATGATTGAAATTCATTATCAAGGATAAGACATCTTCCATAATTATAGGTGTCCACAATTATGATTTTTTGGGTTTTTGACTGAACCTGGCATACAACACTTTTAAAAGCGTGCTTGTGCAGTTCGTATTGATTGAAATAATCATCTATCCAGTTTATTTGTGCTTTTTCCATAAGACTCTCATTGTTTCTCAATTAAGATATTAGGATTTATTTTTGTTGGTTCATCATTACAAGCTACCGGAGACGAGATATCTCCCCTTTTTAACTCCAGTGCCGAGGTTTTTTTTGCATGGAATGATTGTATCACATAAGAAGCAGCACTTTCCGGATCGACGGTATTGCCGCAGATGAAGATGTCAACGGCAACATACCCATACTCAGGCCATGTATGGACAGAAATGTGTGATTCGGCAAGAATAGCCACGCCTGTTACTCCATAAGGACTGAACCGGTGGCATACAACATCAACCAATGTCGCCCTCATAGCTTCCGTAGCCCTCATAAGGATATCCCTTACAGCATTGACATCGTTAATGGTATCCTTACAACATCCTTTCATTTCAAGAATAATGTGTTTACCTAAAGTTGCCACAATTTCTCCTATCCTTTGGAAGAGATCATAAGCTGCCAGCAGTCAGCTATCAGCAATTTGACAAAAGCTGGAGTTTAACCGCTAAATTGATACGAAAAAATGTTTAATTAAGCCTTCGGCGACTTTGTTTGTGACCATAGTAGTGGCGAAGCATTTACTGCCGAGAACGTAAAAACTGTATCCAATCTCATTTCAGCAAAGCTTCGTCCCCATAACAGAATATTGAAATTCCTATGAGTCGGGGGATTTTGATTCTAGAGTGAATCAGAGAGCTTGTCAAGTGTGAATATATCCGGGAGAAATATTTTGACAATTTAATTTCCATTCTGTATAGTCCTAGTCCGAACAAGTCGGAAAAGCCGAAATCCGAAGCACGAAATAAGGAATGATCAATTTACAGGTTAATTGTTAATTGATCATTGACAATTTATCATTCATATTCCACTATGTTTTGATCATTTAAACATTAGAATTTGGGATTTGTTTCGGATTTCTGATTTCGATATTCGAATTTGTTCTAAATATTTTTGCCAAAAATGTCAAAATTATTTTTGGAAGATACTAAACCAATGTACAGGGATTTCAATCATAGTTCCTCCTCCGGAGAAAAGAAAAATACAATGAATTCAGGAAAACCGTCATACCATTTTGTTGGTATAGGCGGCATCGGAATGAGTGCTATTGCACAGGTGCTTAAGGATCAAAATTATAACGTCAGCGGCTCCGACAGGAACTATGATAAACAGATTACCCCTTGTGTATTTTACAGACTCGCATCTCAGGGTGTCTTGCTGCATCCTCAGGATGGCTCTGGTGTGAACGAAAATACAGATTTTGTAGTTGTCTCATCTGCTATTGAAGAAGATAACCCTGATATTAAAAAAGCCCGCTTGCTAGGTAAAAAGATTGTAAAGCGCGCTAACCTCCTGGCGGAAATGTTTAATTCAAAATGTGGAATTGCTGTCGGAGGAACTAATGGGAAAACCACGGTGAGCTGCATGGTGGGTTATATACTCGATTATGTTGGTTTATCTCCTACGGTTATTGTGGGTGGTTTTATCAAAAATTATGCAAATAATTCTCTCTTAGGCAATGCAAAAACTGGTTCATCTGATATTATCTCCATCGAAGCCGATGAGAGCGATGGTAGTATTGTCTTATACACACCACAGGTGTCTGTTATAACGAATATTTCTAAAGATCACAAGCCCGTCGAGAGTATATCGGAGATGTTTGAGATCTTTTCCAGGAATACGAAGGAAGCACTCATCATCAATGCTGATTGTCCACATCTCAGAATGATAAATTTTAAAAATAAGAATATCATTCGCTACGGGTTGGGCATCAATGCTGCCATTTGTGCAAAGGATGTAGTTTATAAACCATTTCAGTCTGTATTTAAGGTAGATAATCAACCTTTTGAGATACATCTCCCCGGTGTTCATAATGTATCGAATGCACTTGCAGCCATTGCAGTCGCCAGAAGTCTCAATGTTCGGGACAGTGAGACGGCAGCAGCGCTCCGTCAATTCATGGGTGTACAACGAAGAATGGATATTATTGGAGAGGTTAACGGAGTAAAGGTTATAGATGACTATGCCCACAATCCGGAAAAAATTAAGGCAATAATACATGCCGTCAAGCTTGGCTGCAAACGGGTTATTGCCGTCTTTCAGCCCCATGGATATGGCCCTGCCAGTTTTATGAAAGATGAATTAATTGATGCATTTATCAAGGTTCTCTCTCCTCATGATATCCTTTTTATGCCTGAGATATTTTATGCCGGCGGTTCCGCCAACAAGAATGTCTCTTCTGCTGATATCATAAAGGAAGTATATGATGGAGGTAGGAACGCCCTTTTTATTGAAAAGCGGGATGATATTATCCCAATAATGAAAGAAGAAGTTCGTAATGGGGACTGTATCCTTGTCATGGGAGCCAGGGATAATACCCTTACAGAATTCTGTAAAAAGATATTACAATCACTTTCAACTTAATTTTAATTATGTTTATTTATGATCATACAGGCCGCTCCTATGGAGCTATTTACCCTATTGAATTTTATTGAGCTACAAACAGACCACCCCTAACGGGGTTATATTGGATTTTCCAAAAAGCTAAATTGTTACAAAATCTCATGGTTGGTTCAATCTTGTAGATTGAACCATATGTTTAGCATATGGCCTGTACGTTCTTGATTGGTGCCAGACATTTGAGACATGCAAAACGTTTCGGTTCAATCGTGGACGATTGAACCAACACTGAAACGGCATGGAGTAATAGAGTAATGGAGTATTGTTGTAAAAAAATCTCAATATTCCAACACTTCAATACTCTATTACTCTATTACTCCGTATCAACCACGGATTTACGAAACAACCCACCCACTTTTTAACATTAACCAGGCTATTTACAATACCTTATCATACACTTCTGAATGGCTGTCCAATATATTTATACCGTGCAAAAAAGGCAAAGAATCCTATTCAATTCTAAAATATTCTAGTTTCTGCTAAATTTTTTTTCTTCCAATCCGATAATTAATGGTAATAGATGCAATTTAAGGACAATCTATGCTAAGAGGTACCTATTTATGCAAAATCATGAGATTATGACAATAAAACAGGTTGCAGAGTATCTTAAGGTAAGTCCTCGAACTATATATAAATTGGTAAAAGACGGGACAATTCCAACATTTAAGATTATGAATATGTGGAGATTTGAACGGTCTAAGATCGATCAATGGATAAACGAAAAGAGCGAAGGTGTCAAAAAATAATTTAAAGAGAAAGTGAGGTTTTTCACTATGGCAAAGGTATTAATTATTGATGATTCTGCGGTTATGAGAAAGATTATTCAAAGAAATATTCAGCAATCTGGATTGGTCGTAGATGAATTTGTTGAAGCAGGAGACGGAAGAGAGGCCCTTGAAAAAGTTACGGCAAACGACATCGATCTCATTCTTTGTGATTGGAATATGCCAAATATGTCCGGGATAGAATTTGTTAAGGCACTTAGGGGATCGGGGCAAAAAGGCAATATTCCAATAGTCATGGTGACAACAGAAGGCAGTGATGCAAAGGTTGAAGAAGCAAAAAATAGCGGTGCAAATGGTTATCTGACAAAACCATTTACACCGGAGCAGTTAAAATCGAAATTGGGAAACTTTTTACTTGTAAAATAAGACTTGTTTTCATTTCAACTTTACCTGTAAGTTATAAATCGAAAGGAAAATATACTATGGGACTAGATGTTGTTATGGGGAGTATCTCATCAGATATTGCCGAATCTACGAAAAATCTGTTTGAGACGATGATCATGATGGATTTGAAACACAATGATGCTTTTTTGGTAGATGATACAAAGATACATACCGATATCATCGGTCTGGTAACCTTTACGGGCAAATACCACGGCGTTATTGGCCTGTTCTGTACAAGACCCTTTGCATTAAAAGTCGCATCAAGCATGTTGATGACAGAGTTGACCAGCTTTAACAACGATGTTAAGGATGCAATAGGTGAGGTAACGAACATGATCGCAGGGAATGTAAAGACAAAGCTTTCTGCACTGTATGGTGAAATGAATCTGTCCATACCTATTGTGATTGCAGGAGAAGGATTGTCAATTACTGCAGTAAATAATCATCCTATCGTAGCGGATGCCGCTATTTCTTGTTTCAGTAAAGATCCCTGGTTGATGACACCTTTTACATCTAATGGTGAAAGGTTCAATGTTGGATTGCTTCTTAAAGAATCGAAAGATTAGTATTTTGCAAATAATTTTTTACATTTTCGGCAAAAATTGTAGTGCCGATCCTTTGTAGTCGGCATATGGCGGGGGATGTATCCAATTGCGGATTTGGGATTGCGGAGTGAAAAACCAAATTAAAAAATCCGAAATCCGACATCTAAAATCCGAAATCCAGATTCCCGCGCTACGCATTCCGATTTATTCGGGTTAGGTAGTATCGGTAGGAAATTATCTTAGACTGAGAAAAGTAATGAAAAAGATAAATTATGGAAAAACAACAAACTCATAAGGCATCCACATCTAAGCTGGAAGAAACACTTATAGGTACGTTCCCCCGGATATGTACTGATTGTGGCAAGCTGACTAATAAGCAGTTTTTCCTTACAAATCCAACATTACAGAGTACAACCCTGGATGCATTTATTAAAAAGTCACAAACAGACTATGCAATGGCAAAATTAGCGATTGAAGAGTTCTACGAAGGGGAAATGTATTTAATTTTCTCGGTAAAGTCGGCTATCACTATCGGCAGTATGCTGTTAGTTTTAGAAGATGCTGCAATACGTGAAAATGCGAATAAAGGTATCCTCGATGGCGACTGTGCAGATGCATTCAAGGAATTCTCCAATCAGGTTTGTGGTATGTTAGATAATGAATTAAGATCGAAACTGCCCAAGCCTATCCACCTAAAATTAACTAATACGATCTTGGTCAATAAAGAAAATGCAAATGATGCAGTCAGTGAAGAAGCTCTAAATGAGGAATGCCTTATCCTGACCGCTACACTTCGCGTACTTGGTTTTGATGATGATCAGTTCATGATATCGCTGTCAAAACTTATTGGTGAAGAATTTTTTTCTGAAATTATTGAAGATGAGAATAAGCAGTTTAAAGGGACTATATTGGCCATTGATGATTCTAATACAGATTTACGTATTATTAGAAAGTTCCTCGGCAGTGAATACAAGGTACTCGTTACAAGCCAGGCAAATGAAGCACTCTCCCTGCTTCAGAAGAACCGGGTCGATCTTGTATTAATGGATGTGTATATGCCAGGCGTTGATGGTATAACACTTTGCGAACGGATTAAGAGAAACACTTTATCTAAAAATATACCCATCGTTATATGTTCCTCATCCCCGACCCAGGAGAATGTGATACAGGCCATTCGCGCAGGTGCATCCGATTTCCTGGTAAAGCCTTTCTCAAGGCAAAAATTAATTGAAAAGATTGCAAAACATGTAAGCCATAATAATTCACTTCTCCACTGTTAATTTTATGAGCGAGGATATACGATATGGAAGATAATACAGATTTGATTGATGATATTGAAATCCTGAAGGAATTTCTCGTTGAATCCAGCGATCATCTGGACGACGTTGAATCCAAAATCCTACAGTTAGAGGCGAATCCTGGAGATGTGGATATTATCAATGGTATATTCCGCCCTATCCATAGTATGAAGGGAAGTGCGGGTTTTCTGGGTCTGAAGGATATCGGGAAAGTAAGTCATGAATTGGAAACGCTCTTGGATGAAGCGAGAAAGGCTAAAATAGAAATCACACCTGAGATTCTCGAAATTTTATATGAAGGTGTGGATGTACTCAAGAAGTTGAGGGAAATTGTAGCGAAAAAGACCGATAACAAAAATGCC
>CAZPUD010000035.1:10313-20657 GCA_964589115.1 uncultured candidatus Brocadiaceae bacterium
CTGGTTAACCTTGTAGGTGAACTGGTAATCGCCAATGCCCTCATCGGTGAAGAATTAGGAACTGCTAATAACAGTGCGACTAAGAACCTTTCCCAGCTTAACAAAATAGTTAAGGAGATACAGGATCAGGTTATGTCCATGAGGATGATACAATTAAAATCTACTTTTCAAAAAATGGCCAGGCTGGTGAGGGATGTTTCCTCCAAGGTAAGCAAAAAGGTACGGCTGGAGATTTCGGGTGAAGATACAGAGCTGGATAAGACGGTGATTGAAGAAATCGGTGATCCTCTTGTGCATATTATCAGAAACTCTATAGACCATGGCATTGAACCACAGGAAGAACGATTGGCTAAAGGAAAACCTGCCGATGGACTTATACGGTTAAATGCCTTTCACAGAAGCGGAAATATCGTTATCGAGATTGAGGATGATGGTAAAGGGCTTTCTAAAGAGAGGATACTCAGGAAAGCCATTGAAAGGGGACTGGTTGAAGAAGGCGAATCGCTTTCTGATCACCAGATTTATAACCTTGTCTTCGCCGCCGGCTTTTCTACAGCAGAAAAAGTAACCGATATCTCAGGACGCGGTGTAGGGATGGATGTTGTAAAAAAGAATATAGAACGTTTACGCGGTAAAGTAGAACTCAATACAGAAGAGGGTAAGGGTACGAAAACTACGATTAAATTGCCTCTTACCTTGGCTATTATTGACGGTATGATTGTACAGGTAGGAGAAGAAAAATATATTGTGCCTATGCTTTCTATCGAGGAATCCATACGTCCAAAGAGAGAGGATATTTCAACGGTACAGCAGCGTGGAGAGTTAATTAATGTACGCGGCAGTCTGTTACCCATGGTAAGGCTTCACAGCCTGTATAACGTCAAGCCTAGAAAAACAGATCCCTGGGAAGCCCTTATTTTAATTGTTGAAGGTGAGGGGCAGAGATGTGGAATCCTTGTAGACGACCTTATTGGTCAGCAGCAAATAGTAATTAAGAGTCTTGGAGAACAATTCCGTAATGTAAAGGGCGTCTCCGGCAGTGCAATACTGGGAGACGGCCGTGTGGGTCTTATTTTAGATGTAGGGGGTATTATGAGTATGGCTTTAAATTAGGCGTCTAAATCCGAAATCCGAATATCGAAATGCGAAATAAATCCAAAATCTTAATTTTCAAATGTTCGAAACTGGGTTTTTGTCATTGAGATTTTGTATTTTAGAATTTGTTTCGGATTTCGGATTTCGGATTTTCTTTAGCAAGGGTAAAGGTTTGGGAGTATTTCCTTAACTTGATTGCAGCCGCGCCTTGCCGGGGGATGTGCAGCAGTAGACGAAAGGAGGAATTGTACTGAAGGAATATTGATTATATATCTGTGCAGAAGGATTACTTGTGTTGATAAATGTTAGATTAGGGGAAATTGTAACAGTTTCTAAGGAGACGATGAATGCGGATTAATTTGAGTACGAAGATAATCTCACTGTTTATCTTGGGCGGCATCATACCCATGGTCACTATTGGAATATTAAGCTACAGCAGCTCAAGAAAATCATTAGAGGCGCAGGCATTTAATCAATTAATTTCCGTAAGAAATGTAAAACAAGCTTTTATTAAAGAATGGTTTACAACGCGGAAATCAAATATTATTACTCTTGCCGAAGACGAAATGGTTATTAATGCCGTGAAGGAATTTAAAAAGGCCTTTTATGAGCTGGGATCTGAAAAGGTACGCGAATTGTATATCACGAGAAATCCGTATCCGGCAGGCAAAAAACTGGAATATTTTGATGCACAGGACGGCAGCAACTATAGCAGACTGCATGCACGGCTTCATCCGATCTTTAAGCACTATCTGGAAGAATATGGATACTACGATATTTTTCTTGTAGATGCAGAAAAGGGGGACATTATTTACACCGTCTTTAAGGAACTCGATTTTGGCACCAGTTTAATTGCCGGACCTTACAACACAACGAATATTGCACGATTATTTAAGGATGTCAATGCCGTTAACACCAACGACCGCAGCTATGTGAAACTGATTGATTTTGAATCGTATGCACCTTCAAACGGAGATCCTGCATCTTTTATTGCAAGTCCAATTTACGAAGGAAATCAGAAGATTGGTATGCTTATCTTCCAGATGCCAATCGACAAAATTGATGCAGTTATGCAAGAGAGATCGGGTCTGGGCGAAACAGGTGAGACCTATCTGGTAGGAGCAGACAAATTGATGCGATCAAATTCCAGGTTTTCTGAAAAGGCCACTATCCTGGCACAAAGGATAGATACAACAGGTGCAAGAGAGGCTTTAGGTGGTGGAACTGGCTGTAAAGTTATTGATGATTATCGTGGTACACCTGTTTTAAGCGCCTATGCCCCATTCAACGTACTCGGTCTCAATTGGGCTATCATAGCGGAAATTGACAAGGCCGAGGCATTCAAGGCCGTTGATAGATTAAAAAAATGGATGATTATCATTGGACTTGCAGCGGCAGGATTTGTCGCCGGATTAGGTATCCTCGTGGTTAAAATTACCAGTAAAATATCAGACCTCTTCAAGAACCTCCTTGCAGAGCTTACAAGCGGTGCCTCTCAAGTGGCATCAGCGTCTGAACAGATATCCGCCTCCAGCCAAAGTCTTTCACAGGGAGCAGCAGAACAGGCTGCTTCAATAGAAGAGACCTCATCCACCATTGAAGAAATATCGTCCATGACAAGACAGAACTCTGACAACGCTACAGAGGCTGCTAAACTCTCCACGGTTTGCAATAGCGGCGTCACAGAGGGTAATAAAACCGTTGAAGAGATGGATGACGCAATGAAAAAGATTTTTGAAAGCAGTGAAAAGATTGCCGATATTATTAAGATTATTGAGGGAATTGCCTTCCAGACGAATTTGTTGGCGTTAAATGCAGCAGTCGAGGCCGCCCGTGCAGGAGAACATGGACGTGGATTCGCCGTTGTTGCTGAAGAAGTAAGAAATCTTGCCCAGAGAAGCTCCACGGCTGCGAAGGATATTACTGCTTTAATTACTGATAGTGTAAAAAAATCAGAAACCGGAACAGAACTTGTTAAAAGGACGAGAGAGGTATTCTCAAATATCGTTATCCAGGTGAAAAAAGTTACAGATCTGGTAAGTGAAATTGCTACTGCATCAGAAGAACAAACAAATGGGATAGAACAGATCAGTAAAGCTATACAGCAAATGGAGCAGGTAATCCAGCAGAATGCAGCAAATGCAGAAGAAACAGCCGCAGCAAGTGAAGAACTGGCATCACAATCACAGGGACTCAATTCATTGGTTGACAGCATTGCCGCTGAAGTTGGCACAAGGAATGATGCCGCTGCTGATGATAGAGTTTCGGCGGTAAAGAGAGTTGATTTTGAACACTCAAACGAAATAAGGTTACATTCTCCCGTAAAGAGCAGATTATTGCCGGTCCAAAAGCAGTCAGCAGGTAATGCTGCAAAAAGATCCACTGGTGTAAATCCTGCAAAATCTTTAAGACGTGCCGAAAGAGATACATCAGATGAAGAAGATGGAAAGAAAAGTGCTGCGGCAGGTAGTAGACCAGGTCAATTAATTCCCATGACCGATGACGAGTTTAAAGATTTCTAACTATAAGATGAAAGAGGGAGTGTTTCCTCTCTCTCTATTCAAATAGTCTTTTAGATTTAGTAAAAGGAGAATTATATGCAACAAACACTAGAGCAGGAAAAGAATACGGGTACCGCAAAAATCGTTTCACACGAGGGAAAATACTTAACTTTTGTATTGTGTGGGGAGGAATATGGAATAGAAATTCTTAAGGTAAGGGAAATTATCGGCATTATGAATATAACACCCGTACCCCAAACACCCGAACATATAAAAGGAGTAATCAACCTCCGGGGAAAGGTAATTCCGGTAATTGACTTACGCTTAAAATTCGGGTTTCAACAGGCAGAGTATACAAAAGAAACATGCATTATTGTAGTAGAAGTAAGAAATATCCTTACGGGAATTATTGTTGATACTGTATCGGAAGTACTTGATGTGGGCAGTAAGGAATTAGAATCTTCACCTGATTTTGGGAATGGTGTAAACACCGAAATATTTTTGGGCATGGCAAAGATAAAAAATAAAGTAAAAATACTTCTTGATATAGATAAAGTTCTTGGTACAGAGGAGATCAATATAAGAAGCCTGGCTGACCTAGGCTAGTGCTTATACAAAAAGGGAGGAGAAAGATGAAACATAAAATGAGTATAACTATGAGACTTATTGTGATGATCGTAGTTACCATAGTGGTTTGTACGACTATCTTAACAATTATCAATACAAAGAGACAAAAGTCACAAATGATGGGAGAGGTAAAAACGCAGGCAAGAATGGCGGCAGATCAATTGATTAGTGCAAGAAAGGTAATCGCAGAAAAACAAAAGGCTATAAACAATGATTCAAATGGTAATTTTGAGTTTAAGGGAGTAATTCCTGCAATTGTCGGACGGGAGATATCAGAGCATTTTAGCCAAACAACTATATTTAAAATGAAGCAAACGAGTGTAAAGTATAGAAATCCTTCAAATAAACCGGATGCCTGGGAGATAAAGCAATTAGAAAAATTTGAAAGGGATCGTAATTTAAAAGAGCTTTCAGAAATATCGAAATTAGAGGATGGTACTAGTGTTTTTCGTTTAATGATACCTCTGGTAATTGAAGAGGCATGCCTGAAGTGCCATGGCGACCCTGTGACAAGCCAGACCGGTGATGGTAAAGATATTGCCGGAAGGCAGATGGAAAACTATAAACTCGGGGAAATACGTGGTGGAGTAAGTGTAATTGCACCAATGTCAGCAGTATATGCAGCAATAGCCTCAAACAGGAATTTTAATATTATCGGAAATGTGATCTATGTACTGCTGGTAAGCGGTATCGTCTTTCTCATTGCAAGGAATGTCGTATCATTGTTGAAGAGGCTGGTTGATAGCTTGAGGAACAGTGCAGGTGAAGTTACATCGGCAGCAGGCCAAATTTCATCTTCCAGTCAGTCACTGGCAGACGGGGCATCCCAGCAGGCGTCCTCAATAGAAGAGACATCCGCTTCAATCGAAGAATTGGCTTCAATGACTACAAAGAATGCCGATCACGCCAAAGAGACAAATCAGCTTGCCATCAAGACGAAGACGTCCGCCGAGAATGGAAATGAGGCGCTGGGCACGCTGCAGACTACGATGAAGGATCTGAATTCCGGCAACGATAAGGTGCTCTCGATAATCAAATCTATCGATGAAATAGCATTCCAGACAAACCTCCTGGCGCTTAATGCAGCAGTTGAAGCAGCAAGGGCAGGAGAGCACGGAAGAGGATTTGCCGTTGTTGCAGAAGAAGTGCGCAACCTTGCACAACGGTGCTCAGTGGCATCCAAGGAAACGGCAGACCTTATTAATTCACGGGTAGTAAGTACGGAAAATGCGGCAAGTGTCGCCGATGAGTTTGCCGCAAATCTTAAGGAAATAGTGACCGAGGCAAAAAAAGTTACAGACCTTGCCGGTGAGATTGCGATAGCTTCACAAGAACAGTCTGACGGGATAAATCAAATTTCCAAGGCAGTTTCTACCATGGATACCATTACACAACATAATGCAGCGAATGCCGAGGAATTAGCTTCTGCAAGCGAAGAGCTGGCATCGCAGGCAGAAAATCTCAAGGCTATTGTACATGAATTGGCATTAGAGATCGGAGGAATTGATGAAGATAATAAGGCTGCCGGGAAAAAGAAACCATCTGAGTATTTTGCAAAAAAACAGCCTCTTATTAAGAAAAATTTGTTAAACAGGGAAACCAAATCAGTTCCTCATGTAAAGAAAGCAGGAGTATCTTCCCAATCAGTAAATAGTTTGAAGGGAAATGGCTCTCAGGAAGATAAGACATCACCGAAAACACCGGAAGATATATTACCGCTCAGAAACGACTTCAGCGGTTTTTAATGCCGGATGGCATAAATGGGCACGAAGTGTTACGGGGTCGTGCCCATTATTACCACAGTTAACTCAAGCAACTGAATAAACTCAATAAAACTCGCACTCTTCCTGGAAAGGAGATTTCATGTGAATAACGCCCGGTGTATGATTACAGTCGGTGTGGGTGATATGAAGATTACACAAGCACCTAATATATTAAAAACGCTGTTAGGTTCTTGTATCGGAGTTGTGTTACACGATCCCTTAAATAAAGTTGGCGGCTTGCTGCATATAATGTTACCCAGGCAAACCGGGAATGATATAAAAATAACTAAATATGCAGACCCCGGACTGCACTATTTTATCTACCAGATGGTAACATTTGCAGGTGCATCTAAAAGGACCATGTATGCAAAGATATTTGGCGGCGCCAAGATGTTTGAGACAAACGGATTACTGAATATCGGAGAATCGAATGAAATAGAAGTGCGCAGGATACTGAAAAAAGAAGATATTAAAATTATTACATCAAGAACAGGCGGTACAAAGGGATATAATATTCTATTCGATACAGAAACTGGCAGTGTAACGTGCCGTATATTCGGTACACAGGATGTAATTTACTGAAATAACTCCAATAGTGGAATAAGAATAATGGAGTATTGTTATAAAAAGAACTCCGATACTCTATTGATGCATAAACCCTGTAAAAAGAACTAATACTATAGTCTGCAGTAAAACATGTCGAAATAAAAAGGAGAACACCATGAACATTACTCATGATCGTTTAAAAGCGCTGGAAATTATAGCAAGACTTAGTATAGACCATGCATCCAGGGCATTATCGAAATCTTTGAGAACAGGCGCGAAAATTTCTCTTTCAAAATTGTATATTGCAGATTTCTGTGAAATTACGGAAAAGATGAATGATGATCTAAGAGAGATGACCGGTGTTCTGGTTAATTTTAAAGGAAACATCAACTGTAATCTTCTTTTTATGCTGCCATTGGAAGATTCTTTAATTCTCACGGATCTTTTTCTACGGCAAAAAATTGGGACCCAAAAGGAATACGACGACTTTACTGAAAGCACAGTACAAGAAGTTGGAAATGTTATTGCAAGTCATATCAGTAATACCCTGGTTTCAGATTTCGGCGCTACATTATTACCACAACCACCGGAGGTATACAACGATTACGCCGGAGTCATATTCTCAAACCTTGTGATGGAACAAGGCTCGATGTATGATAAACTTTTATTGTTAGAAACAATATTTGAGATCTGTAATACGAAACTAAGGTGTTATCTTTTTCTGCTTCCGGAACTGACAACGTTTGAAAAATTATTGGATTGTATAGGAGTACCACAATGAAAAAAATATTAATCGTAGATGATGCCAAGGTCATAAGAAAGGTAATCCGACAGGTTTTAATACGCCATGGATTCCATATCGCAGGAGAAGCCGAAAATGGCCGCGAGGCACTTGAAAAATATAAAGAACTGAGGCCCGATGCGGTTACCATGGATATTATCATGCCGGATGTAGATGGAATTCAGGGGTTGAAAGACATTATAGCCTTTGATAAAAACGCTAAAGTAATTATGATTTCTGCCATCGACCAGCGAGACGCCTTGAAGGAAGCAATCAGGCACGGTGCGTCAGATTATGTGGTAAAACCTTTTGAAGACGATCGTATGATTACTGCACTCAAAAGTATTTTTGGTGAAGCATAATTGAACTATTCTGGCATCTGATATGTGAATAGGTGATTATTATTTAAAATATAATGGGAGAATTCCGTTATGGAAGTAGATATTAATGATAAAGAATTCGGTCTTTTCCAACAGTTAATTTACGATGCAAGCGGAATATTTCTCACACCTGCCAAAAAAGAATTATTGAAATCCCGTTTGATGAAACGCTTACGGCAAAAATCTTTAACCTCATTTAAAGCTTATTATGAATACATTACACAGAGGGATACAACAGGCGAAGAACTGGTTAGTATGCTCGATTGTATCTCCACTAACCTTACAGAATTCTTTCGGGAAGCGGCTCATTTTCGTTTCTTATCTGAAAAAGCAATTCCTGCCTTATTAGAAAATAAAAGAAAAAAACACGAGAAAAGGATCCGGATATGGAGCGCCGGGTGTTCTACCGGTGAAGAACCTTACAGCATTTCTATGATAGTCGCAGAGCGCGTGCTGCCACGGTATGAATGGGATGTAAAAATACTGGCAACTGATATATCAACAAGGGTTTTAAAAAAGGCAATGGAAGGAATTTATACAAAAGACCAGCTTAAGGGCATGTCTCCTCAATTGGTAAACGCTTATCTAAAAAAAAGAAATATCGATAATAAAGATTATTATTACATAAATGATCCCTTAAAGGATATGGTTGTTTTTAGAAGACTAAACCTTACCGATGAAACATTTCCATTTAAGGGGCAATTCGATTTTATATTTTGCAGAAATGTGATGATTTATTTTGATAAGCAGACTCAAAATGGACTTGTTTCAAAGTTTTATAAACATTTGGCGCCCGATGGATATCTATTTATTGGCCATTCTGAGAGCCTTGCCGGTACAAACAATAAATTTCGTTATGTTCAGCCAACCGTTTATCAAAAATAACTCTTATCAGTAAGGATATCTACAATGATGAAAAAAATAAAGGTATTAATCGTTGATGATTCAGCGGTAGTGAGAAAAATACTATCGACCGGCTTAAATAAGGACCATGAGATTGAAGTAGTAGGAACTGCAGCGGACCCCTTTATAGCAAGGGATAAGATTATAAATTTAAAGCCCGATGTTATCACACTTGATGTAGAAATGCCCCGGATGGACGGTATCTCCTTCCTTCAAAGACTTATGACGTATTACCCTTTACCGGTTATTATGGTGAGTTCCCTTACACAGGCAGGTTGTGAAACAACCCTAAAGGCACTCGAGATAGGTGCTTTGGATTTTGTTACTAAACCATCGTTGGACGTATCACATACACTGGATGAGATTGTAGCTGAATTGGCACTAAAGATTAAAGAATCAGCAAGGGTTAAGGTAAAAAAGAAGGAATATTTTCCTGGTACAGATAGGAAAAATACACACATAAAACCTGCCCAAACCAGTCATGCACTTATCAAAAGCACGCACAAAATTATTGCAATTGGGGCGTCTACGGGCGGAACGGAAGCGCTTAAGGAGGTATTGACACAAATGCCGCCGAATGCCCCCGGGATATTGGTGGTACAACACATGCCGCAGTTGTTTACAAAATCATTTGCCGAGCGTTTGAATTCCCTCTGTTCCATCGAAGTAAGGGAAGCGAGGGATGGAGACAGTATTATTCCCGGTCTTGCCCTGATTGCCCCGGGAAATTATCACATGGAACTCCGGAGAAATGGCGCCCGATATCATGTAGTAACGAATCAGGAACTCCCCGTTAAACGACACAGACCGTCGGTAGAAGTGCTTTTTGAATCAGTCGCTAAATATGCAGGTTCAAACGCAATCGGTATAATCATGACCGGTATGGGTGACGATGGTGCCGGCGGTCTCTTGAAAATGAAAGAATCCGGTGCCAAAACACTGGCGCAGGATGAGGAAAGCTGCGTAGTATTCGGTATGCCTAAAGAAGCGATTAGACTGGGTGCAGTAGATAGTATTGTTCCGCTAAATAAAATTACTCCTACCATTTTATCATTACTAAATTAAATGTCCGGTATTGAAATCCTAATGGAAAGTTACAATCTCTTGATCATTGACAGAGAATAATATATAATCCATCTCAAATGTTTAAAATTGGTCTGTACTTTTTGATTAATGCCAGCCCATATTAGACATGCAAAACGTTTCGGTTCAATCGTGGACGATTGAACCAACCATTGTAGAGACGATCCGGTGGGTTGTCTCTACTTTGCGGGTCGTCTCTACTTTTGTCCATGTCACCTTAAAAGCCCCGTAAATAAAATGAAAATTACTACGCAAACAAGTTATCCAAGGATCCTGATTGCCGGAACACACAGCGGTGTCGGAAAGACAACCGTTACCCTCGGTTTAATGTCTGCATTAAAAGAAAGAGGATACAAGGTTCAAGGCTTTAAAGCAGGACCTGATTATATTGACCCTTCACATCATACAGCGATTACAGGACGATTTTCCAGGAACCTGGATACCTGGCTTATGGCGAAAGATGTGTGTTTGGAGTTATTTGACCGTGCTTCAGCAGATTCTGATATAGCAGTGATTGAAGGCGTGATGGGACTTTATGACGGCTGTTTAGACGGTACAGAATTTGGCAGTACTGCACATCTTTCCAAGATATTGGAGGTACCTACCGTATTAGTGATGGATGCAAAGGGAATGTCACGCAGCGCTGGTGCAGTTGTGTTGGGATA
>CAZPUD010000036.1:0-20549 GCA_964589115.1 uncultured candidatus Brocadiaceae bacterium
ATTGCTTCGGAAAAGACCCTCGCAATGACATGCTATACCTCTTTTGGATATTCCCGTACCGTTACAAATAATGCTGACAGTGTACTAGCGAAAAAAATGTTTCTATTAGAAAATAAAATAGCATATAATAAATGCTGAACTATCCAGGCACTCTCTTAAAGAATTAAGAGGACTTTAAGTGAAGGCGATAATACTCGCAGGTGGCAGTGGTGAAAGGCTTTGGCCATTGTCCAGAAAAAACTACCCAAAGCAATTCTTAAAACTGAACGGAGATAAATCTCTTCTCAAGCAGACAATTGAGAGGATTTTGAAAGTAGTTTCTACAAAAGATATTATTGTAATTACAAACAATACCTATAAATTCCATGTGCAGTCAGATCTGAATTCTTTACCAGTTGATTGCCACGCATCAAACATCCACACAATTTTTGAGCCTGCAAATAGAAATACAGCACCTGCCGTAGCCCTGGGGGCTAAATACTGTATAGAGAAGCTTGGCTGCAAAGAAAATGAAATTCTGTTTTTATCTCCTTCTGATCATATAATAAGACCCACCGACAAATTTGCTGAGTATATGAAGCTTGCAGATGAAATAGCAAAAAAAGGCTATATCGTAACTTTTGGCGTGAAACCTGACAGACCGGAAACTGGTTATGGATATATAAAATTTAATAATAAGAGCTCAACGGCCGGCACTCAGAATTATTTTTATGTAGAAAAATTTACGGAAAAACCCAGTATTGAGACTGCAGAGCAGTATATAAATGAGGGTACTTACTATTGGAATTCCGGGATGTTTGCGTTTAGTTTACGGACGATAACTGAAGAGATGAACAGATATGCACCTGAGATAAAGGGTATGACCGATTTGAGTTTCGGAGATATGCTGTCAGGTTTTGGACAAATGCCCAACATCTCATTAGACTACGCAATTATGGAAAAATCCGATAAGGTGGTAATGCTGCCCTTTGATTTATACTGGAATGATATTGGATCATGGGATTCTTTATACAATGTCCTTGATAAGGATGAAAATGGCAACGTCAAAAAGGGCGATGTATTGACAATAGATACGAAGAATACTCTTATACTTGGTAACAAAAGGCATATAGCGACTGTAGGATTAGAGGACTGTCTCATTGTTGAAACAGATGATGCTGTATTAATAGCAAAAAAGGGAAAAGCACAAAAGGTAAAAGATATAGTGAATAAGTTGAGAGAAAATTTCAGATCCGAAGCAGAAGAGCATGTTACAACATACAGACCCTGGGGGAGCTATACAGTACTTGAGGAGGGTGTGCGTTATAAGATAAAGCGAATTGTGGTAAATCCAAATGAGAAACTAAGTCTGCAAATGCATTACCACCGGTCAGAACACTGGGTGGTGGTAAAAGGAAGCGCAGTGGTAACCATAGGCGATAAGAAAATGTTTGTCCATGAGAACGAATCAGCATACGTTCCAAAATCAACATTCCACAGGCTTGAAAATCCCGGCAAAATACCTTTAGAGATAATTGAGGTACAGAGTGGAGAGTATACAGGTGAAGATGATATTGTCAGATGCGATGATATTTATGAGAGAACTGATTAACTATATTTTACATTTGCATATTTTTGTATCGTTTTTGTATAATCTCAAAACCATATTTTAGAGGAACTTTGATATTACAATGTTATAGGCCTATTATTGAAAGTGACTAATCTGACAAGATATTTTAAGATAATACGACTAACAGGCTTATGGATTGTTTTTTTTACAATCACATCTTCAGAAGCCTATCCTTTTGATTATCTCGGACTGGATCTCTCTCTTACAAAATTCCTTAATTCGCTCTCCTTTAATTACAGAGGATTTGATGTAAAATTTAAAGGGTTGGCAATCGGTGAAACATACGATGATAACGTTACTCTTTCAAAAGAAGATAAGAGGGAAGATTTTATAACAAATTTAGGTGTAGGCGTAGGAGTAAATTACGAAGGCAAAAAAAATTCATTAGAACTTATTGTGAATATATATAATGAAACCTATGCCAAGAATGAGACGTTCAATAATATCGCCCAGGACTTAACTTTAAACTTCAAAAGTGAATTCTCAAAATATAGCCGTATAAGTTTACAGAATGTTTTTACTCATTCCGATGCCCCCCTCTTTTTTACCGGTGAATTTTTTGCAGAGCAATTTGGCAGGCCAAGCGGAAGATTTGATTATTTTCAAAACAGTCTCAGCATTGATTATACAAACGATATTGCAAAACAAATTACCGCCACAGCAAGGTATACGAATAACGTAGATGCCTTCTCAAACATCGACCTGCCGGCTTCATTTCAAAATGCAGCAGGTCTTGAAATCAATTACCTGTTCAGTTCCATTACAAATTTCCTGATGTCATATGATTTTGTTTACAGACAATTTGACGACGGAGGTGATGCCACAATACAAATATTTACCACAGGGGTACGGCAATACATAACGAAAAAGTTTTATTTTGATGGTGCAGCAGGGCTGGAATTCGTCGAGTCTTTTGATAACGAAAGCATCACCAGACCTGTCTTTCAGGCATCATTAACTCATGAATTAGATGAAAATAGCAATGCAAGGCTTTTATTCACAAAACAGAGCAATACCAGCCCGTACTTCAAAGATATATTTAACCAGTGGCAAACCTCACTCTCATTTAACCGTCAAGTCTTGAAGAGATTAGGTTGTTCGTTTTTATTTTTTTATGGTGAAGGAGAGTATATCGCTTCCGATCTGGAGCAAGATTTTTGGGGAGCGAGATCTGTCTTTACTTATGATATTAATGATAATTTAAAGTGGAATTTTACTTATACCTATTCAGAGGCGGAGGCTAACTTTGGAGACGCTGAATATACAAAAAATACCGTGTTCTTAGGATTAACAGGAGAGTTTTAGCGTTATTTCTTAAGTAATAGTTCAGCATAAACGATACGGTAAGTTGAATATCGCTTTCTTTCTTTTCTCTATTGTGACATGTCACACTTCTGTGACGTGTCACACTTCTGTGTCATGTCACGTCTTTTTTCCATTTCATAATTTTATTGTTATTATAATGTGTCTCTGTTCTTCCTAATTCATACAAAGAAAATCTAAATAATAAAAATAATTTCCCGGTTTCTTTTTTTTATTTATACTTTCAACGCTTATCTCTTTTAAATCTGTTTCCATAACGAGTAACATACCCCTCTTACTGCCTTCCTTTCTTTAAGAAGAGCAGCCAATTACCCTTACTGCTAAAATAATCTGAATAGAAATAATTTTCCTCCTCCATTATGTGACACATTACGATATTTTGCTTCATCTATTTGAAAAGAAATACACGTAATTTTATTATAAATTTTCGTTGTTTTCACCATTCCTCAAATGCATTGGCACATCTTTTTCTATAGAAACTCAATAGTGATTTGAGAATAGTTTCCCGGTAACTCTTGTAAAGCAATAAACAAATGTTAAAAGAAAATAATCCCTCATTTAAAGGTTTAATGATATTCTCGGATCTATGTATAGTCTTTACGACTTTTTTCCTTGGATTCTACCTCCGAAAAACTTTTGACGATTTTTACGAGCTTAATACATGTATATTGCTTTTACCTACGCTGCTTATTATATGGGGGCTACTTCTATACTTTTTCGGGATGTATGACTCTATAAGGACCAAACAGACATCCGAGATATTTTTTATTATTACAGAGGTTGCACTTGTAGGCAGCAGTCTTTTTGGAAGCTTTATTTTTATTACAAAGACGCATGTAGTAAGCAGATTGCATATAGTTTATTCGTTTCTCCTCGCAGTAATATTTATCGGTATTGAAAAGCTCATTCTCGTGCAATACTTTAAACACCAAAGCAGGAAGGGTGCAAATGCGAAAAATGTTTTAATCGTTGGTACAGGGGTTAGAGCTCAACAGTTTATAAGCATGCTTGATAAGTATCCGGAATGGGGAATTAACGTTATCGGTCTTGTGGATGATGATACAACAAAAATAAATAACAAAATCTGTGAACACAAGGTGATCGGTTCCTTTAAGGATATGCCGGATATAATCCACAATACCGTAGTGGATGAGGTTATATTTGTCGTACCTCGTTCATGGTTAAATAAAATTAAAGAGATAGTATATATATGTGAGATTGAGGGAATAAAGGTAAGTGTTGCGGCAGATTTATTCGAACTGAAATTATCGAGATTGAGATATAACAATCTAGATAAATTCCCTTTACTTACCTTTGAGAGTACACCGGATAAAATAATACACCTTTTTATAAAACGGATAGTCGATATTGTTTTTTCCGGAACCGCGCTTGTTGTATCATCGCCCGTTTTCGCAATCACAGCTTTAGCTATAAAAATAACCTCAAAAGGCCGGGTATTTTTTAAACAGCAGAGATGCAGTCTGAATGGTAGAAAATTTACTATGTATAAGTTTAGAACCATGATTGAGGATGCCGAAGCGAAATTGAAAGAGCTTATTAACTACAACGAGATGAAAGGGCCTGTCTTTAAGATGAAAAATGATCCAAGAATAACGAAGATAGGAAGACTTTTGAGGAAGTTTAGTATTGATGAATTACCTCAATTATGGAGCGTTTTTAAAGGAGATATGAGCCTTGTAGGTCCGAGACCGCCGATTCCGTCTGAGGTAAGTAAATACGAGCCCTGGCAGAGAAGACGGCTCAGTATGCGGCCGGGAATAACCTGCCTCTGGCAGGCATGCGGGAGAAATAAGATAACCGATTTCAATGAATGGATGAAACTCGATTTAATGTATATTGATAACTGGTCACTCTGGCTTGATTTCAAAATACTTCTTAAAACAGTACCGGTTGTGTTATTTGGTACTGGAGCAAGATGATTTAAAATGAAAAATCAAATAACAAAAATTCTAAAATACTATTTTTATATCGGGTATTTGAATTTATGTAAAGGGGAAGAAAGATGTTGAAGAGTATTTTTGTAATCTTATTAATGCCTTTTAACTTATTGCTAATGTCAGAGAGGACGATTTATGCCAATGAACTTGAGAAAAAACCACTGGTATCAGAGAAAATGTATTATGCATATGAGCCCAGGGAAAATCCATATAGAGTTGGAATAGACGATGTGCTTGATATAAGCGTACTTGGTTATGATAACCTTAAGACTGTGTCTGCTGTAACAACAGATGGTTCTATATCTTTTCCATACATAGGCGCCGTTTATGTTAAGGGTTTGAGTGTATCCGACATTCAAAAGGAAATATCAAAAAGACTTGCGAATGGATATATAAAGTATCCGGTAGTTTCTGTAGCATTGATAAACTCAAAAAGCGTGAAGTTCTTTATCTACGGTGAAGTAAAAAATCCCGGAAAATACATTCTTGAGGATAACATGACCGTTTTAAAGGCAATTTCGGCAGCCGGAGGCATTACCCCTGAAGGAATCTATGGTGCCATAA
This sequence comes from uncultured candidatus Brocadiaceae bacterium, assembly GCA_964589115.1. GTDB lineage: Bacteria > Planctomycetota > Brocadiia > Brocadiales > Brocadiaceae > JBDIVL01. The sequence continues at coordinate 5,455 of CAZPUD010000036.1, forward strand.
AACTCAAAAGGAAACAGAAAGATATAAACGAATATAAAGAGATTAATATAGATCTAAAAAATGTAGAAGAGGGCGTTATAAATGGTGATATGCCGATTGAACCGGAAGATATATTAGTCATTGATCGTAACAACAGTTTCTTTGTATATGGTGAAGTTGCTAAACCCGGTAAGTTTACCCTTGAAGATGGTACTACTGTCCTGAAGGCGATATCCATTGCCGGTGGATTTACGAAGTACGGTTCTCCATACAGGGTGAAAATTCTTAGGCCAATTCAGGGAAAGAAGGGGTACGAGGATATAAAAATTGACATAAAGGGTGCTGTGAGAGGTCAGGCGGGAAAAGACATTTATCTTGAACCGGAAGATATCGTTGTAGCATCAGAAGGAATTCTATAGGCGCTTAGCGACCAATATTGGCAAAACCTTGTCGATATACCGAAGTGTCTAAATTCTAAATTCGAAACAAATCCTAAATTCTAATGTTTGAATGACCGAAACATACTGGAACCACATGTGACACAGATTTCACAGATAGAAAATCCTTTTTGTCATTGAGATTTTGCATTTTCGAATTTGTTTCGTATTTCGTGCTTAGTATTTCGGATTTCCTTTTCGCAGCGCTGTCTGCGAAAAGGCGTAGGTACTATTGTTAACAATTCTTATACATAGTTTTACATTTTTTTTAGTATGGAGGAATAATGAACTCAAGTCTTAGAGATTATATAAGAGTCATATTCAGACAAAAGTTAATAATTATATCAACTGTTTTTATAGTCCTGACATGTGTCTTTATTGGGTTGCAGCTGAAGACACCGGTTTACTATGCTTATGTTAAAATGCTTATTACAGCAGAAAAGCAGGTAACAGCTCCATACTACAGGGATTTAGGCGGCTATAATAAAGATTCTCAGATATCGTTCACCCAGAGCGAGATTGTAATTTCTACTCCCGTATTAGAACGTGTAGTCAAATCACTGAAACTCCATGAGCGCCCGGCCGATTATGAGAAGAATTTTTGCACCTCGTTTAAATTATATTTTATGTTGCTAAAAGATATGTTCCTGGAAAAAGTCTTTAACCCTCTTAAAGAGTTAACAGACCTGCGTAAGCCGCCGATACAGGAAAAAATGCTCAACGAATATGAAGAAGCATACAGAATCCGGAAAGCGATTGATACCCTCAGAGGCAGTATAAGTGTAGAACCAATAAGGGATACCGATTTGTTTTTAATAAGTATTGCTGATTTTGATCCTGAGGCGGCGGCTGTGATTGCCAATGTGGTGAGCCGGTCATATGTTATTTTCGATCTTGAGCAGCAACTGGCGGAACTTCAATTAAAATATGGAGAAAAACATCAGATTGTGATGCAGTTGAAGGACAACATCGACAAAATGACTCAAAATCTTACCGGCAAATCACTTCCTTCTATAGAAGCTATTGGGCCGGCAAGTGCAAAGATTATAGAGCAGGCGCAGGTACCCTTTTTTCCGGTACAAGTAAGTAAACGTTTTGCCATGGTGGTAGCCTTGTTTATGAGTTTGTTTTTTGGAATTACTCTTGCATATGGATTTGAATATATGGATCCAACACTGAAATCGCCTCAGGATATTGAAACGTTTCTCAACTTACCATATTTAGGTTTTATTCCAAAAAACGGATATGATAAACGATTAATTAGCGACATGAAGCGAACGGCTCCATGTATTCAATCATACCAGCATCTTTCTGATCACCTGTATTTATCTATAAGAGACAAAAACCTAAAGTCTGTTTTGGTAACCGTCGATCCTCCTTACTGCGGATTAGCTACCATTGTTGCTAACCTTGGGATTTATCTGTCTGACAAGGTAGGTCATAAGGTACTTGTTATCGATGCTAATTTAAGGACTCCGGAATTACATAATATTTTTCATATCCCCAACAGTCCCGGTCTTATTGACGTCCTTGAAGGAAAAATCCCGTTTGAGAAAGCAACGCAGTACGTGAATCCTAATTTGGCTGTTTTACCCACAAGGAAAACACTGCAAAATCCAGTCTCTTTCTTAAATTCTTCAGAAATGATTGATCTCATCAATAAGGCAAAAGAAAAATATGAGATAATCCTGGTTGATTATGCAAACTTAAAGAACATTAAGGAAGTCTGCATACTCTCTTCATACCTGGATGGAATTGCCTTAATTGTTAACGAGGGTAAAACACGGCGACATGTTGTAAAAGCCCTCTTATCACCTTTGGAACGTAAAAAAGCCAACCTTATTGGAGTCATCCTGAACAACCGCACTTTTGCAATTCCGGAAATGATTTATAAAAGATTGTAGAGACGCACCCGGCGGGGCATCTCTACGGGTTATTCAATCATCAACGATTGAATCAATCATTGATTTAATGATTAGTATCTTTAGAAAAATATTTTTACAATTTTGGCAAAAATGTTTTTGTCAATGGCATGTAGGGCAAACCTTTAGGTTTGCTTTCCTGCAACAAATGCAAGGCTAAAGCCTTGCCCTACATTTCTCTTCCGATTCGTTCGGGTTAGGAAATTCAATGTGTAGGATGGGTCATGCGGAGCAGACCCATCAATAATGTTTTAGCTGATAGTTTTCAGCTATAAAAAAATCTGATGGGTGCGCTGTCGCTTCACCCATCCTACTAGAGAGCAGAAAGCTATGAATAGAGAAACGGAACAAAAAATGAAAGGAATAATTTTGGCAGGTGGGAAAGCAACGAGGTTGTACCCAATTACTAAAGGAGTATCCAAACAGATGCTTCCCGTTTATGATAAACCAATGATCTACTATCCATTTTCCGTATTAATGCTTGCAGGGATAAGGGATATCCTCATCATTTCTACTCCTCACGATGTGCCTCGGTTTAAAGATTTATTAGGAGATGGTAAAGAGTGGGGAGTAAGGCTTTCCTATGCTGTACAACAAAAGCCTGAAGGAATAGCTCAGAGTTTTCTTGTTGGTGAGGAGTTTATTGGTAGTGACAATGTATGCTTAATACTCGGAGACAATATCCTGTACGGTCATAATTTGACGGAATTTTTACAAGAGGCATCGGCCTTAAAGGAAGAAGCGATAATTTTTGGTTACTATGTAAAAGATCCTCAAAGGTATGGTGTTATAGAATTTGATAAGGGTCTCAAGGTGATCTCTATTGAGGAGAAACCGAAAAAACCAAAATCCAATTGGGCGGCTACAGGTCTTTATTTCTACGGCAACAATGTTGTTGAGATTGCGAAACAACTTAAACCCTCTGCAAGAGGAGAACTTGAAATTACGGATGTAAATAATGAGTACCTGAGAAGAGGAAAATTAAATGTAAAATTATTGGGCCGCGGTTATGCATGGCTTGATACAGGAACGTACGATTCTTTAATTGAGGCCTCTATGTTTATAAAGACACTGGAGGAAAGGCAAGGGTTAAAGATAGGCTGTATTGAAGAAGTGGCCTATAAAATGGGTTTTATTCATAAAGAACAATTACAAAAATTGGCATACGGGATACCCACGAGCTATGGAGAATATTTAAGGAGCATATTGGATGATGAAAGATAAAGTTCTTATATTTGGCAAGGGTTTTATTGGAGAGCGGCTGCAGGGGGCCTTCCACTGGGATGTTTCAGACAGGAAAATTTTTTCATACAGAGATGCTGAAGAAGAGATAGAGAAATATAAACCGGAAATGATAATAAACTGTATTGGCAGTACAGGTATAAGAAATGTTGATGATTGTGAGTTAGATAAAGAGAAAACATTACTCTCTAACACCTTCGTTCCCATTATATTGGCAGAAGTTGCTTTCAGGCATAAAATAAAACTCGTTCATATCAGCAGTGGATGCATTTATCACTTTGATTATTCTAACGACAAACCAATAAGTGAAGAACGGATACCTGATTTTTACCATCTGTTTTACAGCAGGGGAAAGGTTTATGCAGAAAGGGCACTGGAGGTTTTCTGCAGTGAGTTCAACATTTTAATTCCTAGGATCAGGATTCCTCTTGATAACCGTTCTCATCCCAAGAATATCCTTAGTAAATTAATTCAATATAAAAGAGTTATAGACCTGCCAAATTCTGTTACCTATATTCCAGATTTTATCAAGGCTTTGGAACATTTAATAAAAATTGATGCAAAGGGAGTGTATAACGTCGTAAATAAAAATGGTCTTAAATATCCAGACATTCTTGATATTTATAAGAAATACATTCCCGATTTTGAATACAAGGTTATTGATTATAAAACCCTTAACATGGTGAGGACAAATGTCATCATGTCTACCAGAAAATTAGAGAGTACAGGATTTCAGGTAAGGGAAATAAATGAAGTATTGGAGGAATGTGTTGAAGGATATATAAAAGATGTCGGGCTACAGACATTGAGCACCTTATCAGCAAGCAATTGAACCATATATGTTTCAGAAAAGGAGTTTTTCATTTGAATAAACGTAAGGTATTAGTAACCGGAAGCGCAGGCTTTATTGGTAGTGAATTTGTAAGACAAGTTATTAAACGGGACTATGATGTTATTGTGGTAGATAAGATAACATATGCCGGAGACTTAGAAAGATTAAGAGATGTAAAGGGACAATACAAATTTTACAAGCATGATGTAAATAATAAGAAACAGTTAGAAAAGATCGTTGAGGAAGAAAAACCATCTATCATTATTCATTTTGCCGCAGAGAGCCATGTCGACAGGAGTATCCTGGATGCAGACACATTTATAAAAACAAACGTCTCCGGAACTCAAATATTGCTTGATATAGCAAAAAAATACCCTATAGAAAGATTTATACATGTTTCAACGGATGAAGTGTATGGAGACATAGAGAAAGGTGAATCGCATGAAGATACTCCTCTCAATCCGAGTTCCCCGTATTCTGCAAGTAAAGCTGCTGCTGATTTATTGGTGAAGTCATATATAAGGACGTACAATGTACCTGCCATAATAGTAAGGCCGTCGAATAATTATGGTCCATGGCAGTATCCGGAAAAGTTCATACCTGTGGTGATCTATAAGGCATTGAAGGACGAAAAGATCCCTGTATATGCGCAAGGTCTGAATGTAAGAGAGTGGCTTTACGTTTCAGATTGTGCCCATGCAATAATAACGATAGTGGAAAAAGGAAAATCAGGAGAAGTTTATAACGTAGGTTCAGGACTGGAAAAAAGGAATATTGATGTGGTTGAGGCTATTTTACGACAGGTAAACAAGTCTTCGGACCTCATAGAATTTGTAAAAGATCGTCCGGGGCATGATTATCGATATCGTTTAAATTCTCATAAAATAAAAAATGAACTCTATTGGAATGCAAAAGTGGATTTTGAGAATGGAATACATCAAACAATTGAGTGGTATAAAGAAAATATGGAATGGTTGGAGAATAAGGTTACTTACCTGGAAGGTTATTGGAAGAAGGTTTATAAGTAAAGATCAGAACTATTGCACTGTCAACTTAGTTTGTAATGGTATGGGGATGTCTAAAGAGATGGAGTTTGTCATTGCGAGGGTCTTTTCCGAAGCAATCTCTAGAGTACTTCAAAAGGGATTGCTTCGGGAAAAACGCCCTCGCAATGACAGATACTATTATTAACAATTATGTTGACTATGTACTATCTGCTGCCAGTGTCAGCAAGAGCTATAAAAAACGGGAAAGGAATATGAAGATAACTAAGAGAGATGAGCAATATTTTCATTTTAAGAGAACGAACCTTGTGGATATGTTACCTTCAGTTAAAGGTAAAGTACTGGATATCGGCTGTGCGGCAGGCGGAACACTTGAATATCTGAAATCAAAAGGTGCCTCATATGCGGTAGGAATCGATATTGATAAAGAGGCGATCAGTATTGCAGAAAAGAAAAATTTAGATTTAGTTTTCGCCGGGAATGTAGAAAAGGACAAAATGCCTTTTCCGGAAAAAGAGTTTGATTGCATAATTATGGCTGACATACTTGAGCATCTTTACAACCCGTGGGAAATATTAAAGAAAATGACCTCTTATCTGAAAGATGATGGATATATGCTGTTAAGTATACCTAATATTAAGCATTATTCTATACTCGCACGGTTAGTTTTGTATGATGAATGGTCATATTGTGAAGCGGGAATATTAGATAATACGCACATAAGATTTTTTACAATGAAAGAAACAAAAAGAATGCTTGATGGTGCGGGACTAAAGATTGTAACCGTAAAGGATGTAACCTCAACAAAGGGGAAAATGAAATTTCTTAACACAATTTTATTTAATAAATTACGGTCATTTATTTCGAGTCAGTATTATATTTTAGCCAGCAAAAAATGAGTATTTCTTTTAGAATTGCGGAAGATAGGCATATGAACACAGAAAAGCGATACAAACTCGTATTTGTATCCAGCAGGAACATCAGCAACAGGAAAAATTTATCAGGAACAAGTTTTTACATTAAAAAAGCAGTTGAAGAGTTTATCGGAGATGTAGAAGTCATAGATAAATTAAGGCCAGAAAGTAATTCTCTTAAAGGCATCGTATACAATCCCGGATTTTACTGGCGATATGGAATAGTAAGGATAAAACAGATGTTCTGGAAGCTATTTTCAAGGAAATACCAGTATGACAGAACATCTTTAATTTCCAGGTATTATGCAAAAAAAATTCAGGAAAGACTCAAAGGGAAAAAATATGATTTTATCATCGTTGATAAAGGCTCAATCGAAGTTGCATATATAAAAACACACATTCCGATTATTTATATATCAGATGCTGTATTCAAACTTATGGTTGATTTTTACCCGGGGTTTTTTAATCTCGCCCCTTCAGCAATTAAGGAAGGAAATTTATTAGAAAAAAAAGCGATTCATAAATCATCTGTTTGTATTTACCGTTCAAAATGGGCCGCCAACTCTGCTATTCAAGATTATAGTGCCGATAAAGGGAAAGTAAAAGTTATTTATCACGGCCCCAATATAGAGTCTCCTTACATACCTCCTTATGAAGAGGTTTTTAAAAAAAAGCAAACCGGGGAATGCAATCTTCTCCTGATCGGGGTTGACTGGCAGAGAAAGGGCTGCAATATTGCAATAGAAACAGTTGAGGCATTAATCAGAATGGACATTAATGCAAAATTAAATATCTGCGGGTGTATCCCTCCTTCAGACGTAAATTTGCCGGAGTGTGTAACAATAATTCCATACCTGGATAAAAATAAAAAAGGTGATATGGAAAAGATGGTTTCACTATACGAAAACACCACGTATTTTATCCTGCCAACAAGGGCAGAGACTTTTGGATTTGTCCTGGTAGAATCCTTTTCATTTGGGGTACCGGTTTGTGCAGCAGACGTTGGTGGCATATCGGAAATCGTAAGAGACAATGAGAACGGATTTTTATTTTCTTTAGAAGATAGTGGTGAAAAATATGCGGAAAAGATAGCGGACAATTTTAAAGATCCACAGGCATATAAGAAAATGTCTTTGAGTGCTTATGAGACATATAGCCGGGAATGCAATTGGAAGCAGTGGGCGGTGAGTTTAAGAGAAATAATAGAGAAAATAAATTAGGTTGGGTTTTAAAAGACAAAACCCAACAACTTTTATTTTTTACCCACCCCTATCCCCTCCCTGGAGGGGACTAAGGGGTGGGTTCCCTCCCGAGAGGGGGCTTCTTAATTCCCCTCTTGGGAGGGGTTAGGGGTGGGTTAACAAAATAACGAAAAACTTTGAATTTCCTATACGTCAAGCTAGGCTGCATTTGGCAGCAACCATGGTTGGTTCAATCTTGTAGATTGAACCATGCGTTTAACATTGGACTGTACGTTTTAGCTTATTCCAGGCGTATGAAACATGCAAAACGTTTCGGTTCAATCGTGGACGATTGAACCAACGCTGAGGCGAACCCTACGGTTGGTTCAATCTTGTAGATTGAACCATATGTTTAGCATGTGCCTGTACGTTTTAATTAGTGACAGGCGTGTGAAGCGTGCAGAAGGTTTGCCCTCTATTAAAAGACATTGGAATTTCAAAAAACCAAGTTTTAAAATTATCTATGAGAATTATACTCGTTTTTTTCACAAGCCTTTTCGTTGCATGTTGTTTTTTATTCAACATGTATCTACCACTGCTGATTTTTGCATTCTTTGCATACACTGCGCTGCTTTTTAGATATCCGGAAATAGCACTCTTTATCTCTTTTTTAGTAATTATTAATTGTTTTTCGCTTATAAACGCAGACTTTTTAAGAATGCCGAATTTCTTTAAAATTCGTGATATATTCTTTGTTTCAACATTTCTACCGCTGCTCAGTGGGATTTATAAAAAGGACGAAAAGTTAAAAATTGTTTTCTCCAGCCCTGTTGCCATAGGTATTTATATAATTTTATTTTTAGCCTGTATTCAGATATTTATTACAAAATTAAGGTTTAGTGGTGAGTCTTTTAATTCAATTATAAAAACAGGCAGGGTTTATTTTTATTATGCATTATTTTTTCCCGCCTTCTATATCTTAACCGATAGTATCCGGTTAAAGAGGTTTGTTATTTTAAGTGTTGGAAGTGTAATAACATTTTCCCTTCTCTATATCCTGCAATTTTTAGTTGGCTCTCAATATACCATATTCCTATGGGCTGTTGTGGTGGAGCAGAATTTACAGGGTTTTGGTGTAACGCGTATGTATATTACAGGTATGATTGCCGCAACCTTACTTTTTCACATAAGTCTGATGATATTCTTATTTCGGGGTACCAATCAATATAGAATAGGAAAACTTAATGTGTTTGTTTTATGTATAACGGCCTTACAAAGTATATTAACATTTGGCAGGGCCCATATTTTCGGGATATTCACCGGTATTCTATTTGGTATCTCTTGTGCCAGGGGACAGCAAAAGTTTAAAAGTATACTAAAAATTTCCTTTTACTCACTTGCCCTGGTCTTTTTTTATATCGTATCTCAGGTATTTCTTCCCCAAAAAGAAAACGTTTTTAAAGCATTTTTTGTCAGGACTGCTAGTACGTATAATGCAATCAATGATAGCCGTGATACATTTATGTACAGATTAAATGATAGTATGGGAAGAATCGAGCTAATAAAAGAAAATGCTCTTATCGGCGTTGGATTTGTTCATGATGAATCAAAGTTGTTTGCTCACCAAAGGGGTGATAACGAATCATTAAGAACAACTGATAGCGGAATGTTAACGTTGTTAATAGACTTTGGTTTTCCCGGTGCCGTCTGGCTTATTGTTATGGCGATTATCGTTTTAAAGAGAAGCATAAATATATATAGAGAAGTAAATGATCCGATGTATAAGTCACTCGTTATTGGGATAGTTGCTTTCTTTTTCGGCAGGTTATTTTCCTTTATCACGTTATCAGATTTTGTTGTATATGATGGTATTATGATAATATCTATGTCACTGGTAGCCCTTGAGTTGATTAATTATCATATCTTATTGAAGAAAAATGAACGAAAAAGAGTTATCAATTATTATCGTTAATTATAATACCAGGGTTCTCTTAAATAACTGTTTGAAATCTATTGCAGAGAATACCCAGAATGTAGACTACGAGGTTATCGTTGTAGACAATGCTTCCTCGGACGGAAGTATTATAATGGTAGAAAAAGAATTCCCGTGGGTAAGGCTTATCTGTAATGAGAAAAATGCCGGTTTTTCTAAGGCAAACAACCAGGGAATTCAAATTGCAAATGGAGAAAATATCCTTCTTTTAAACAGCGACACCCTTATGTTAGGCAATTGCCTTTTTTATGTATTAGATTTTATAAAACACAAATCAGATGCAGGGATTGTGGGATGTAAGGTTTTAAACCACGACAAAACACTCCAACTCTCATGTTACCATTTTCCTAATTTATTTACGGAACTGGTTTTTTTCACTAAAGGAGTTATTAAAAATATCTGGGACCCGGTAACCTGGTATAAATATATGAAGTATTGGAATCACAACTGGATCAGGGAGGTAGACTGTATTTCAGGCTGCTTCTTTCTGGTAAAACGCATTGTTTTCGATACTATTGGCTTTTTAGACGAGAATTCATTTATGTACTATGAGGATTCAGAGTTTTGTAAAAGGCTCCGGTTACAATCAGATTATAAAACTTACTATTATCCACATGCGGAAATTATTCATCTAAAAGGTGCCAGTTCGGATAATACTCCAACGAATTACATATCTCTTCAGTACTCATATAAAATGGCAAGATATTATTTAAATAAGTGCTACGGAAAAAGAATTGAAAAGACCTTTGCTGCATTATGTAAAATAATATGGCATATTGAGCTTCTTGTTTTTTCTGCGTTAAGGTTTGGAAAGAGGTTCAATAAGAAAACCCGTATGTTAAGAGAGTTAATTAATTCATGAATGGAAAGATAAAGGTTTTACATATTTTATGGGCGGGAGGCATCGGAGGAACAGAGGAATACGTAACCTCGCTTGTTCAACATATAAATCCTTTGAGATATGATATACATATATGTTTCCTTTCAGGGAAGGGGCCACTTTTTGACGAAGCAGTACGTATGAATTACCAGGTAACATTTATAGGGATGAGAAATGGATTTGATCTGCCAGGTTCTTTAAGGTTTTTTATGTTTATATATCGTGAGAAATTCGACATTATCCACATGCACAGCGCCAGCATCCTGCCAAATATGGTAATTTCTTTGTTGAGAACCTCTAAAAGAGTTTTTACAGAACACGTTGGGCCGGTCGCAAAAAAATCATTCAATGACAGAAAGACATTTTACCGGTTATTTACCAATTCATTTCAAACAATTATCAGTGTTTCTGATTTTGTAAAGCAAAAACTTGTAGAAATTATGAAGGTAAATCCAAAAAAGATAGCGGTTATTCATAATGGTATTAACATGAACAAATACCATCAGTCTATCTTACCACCCGGCGATTTACTTCATATGAAAAAGGGAAATAGGTATACCATCGGATTTATAGGAAGGATGGAGGAATTCAAAAGGCCTGATTTATTTATTAATATTGCCTCTGAGATTGTGAAAAAGAGGAATGATTTTTTCTTTATAATGGTTGGAGACGGTTCCGGACTTGAAAAATATAAACAATTAACCTCCCGTTACGGAATAGATAATAATTGTAAATTTGTTGGATTTAGAAGGGATATACCGAATATTTTGAGATTATTTGATGCCCTCTTTTTCCCTTCATCCGGAGAGGCTTTCGGGATCGTAATCCTTGAAGCAATGGCAATGGGCGTACCGGTCTTCGCCGTTCGGGGCGGGGCAATCTCAGAGATTATCACACATAGAGAGAATAGTATTTTGCTCGATACGATGAACCCGGCATATATAGCACAATATATCATAGAGGTCTTAGAAGAAAAAAACCTTATAAATAAGATAAAAGAACATTGCAGAAAAGATGTGCAGTCTAAATTTTCTATCGAATCAAATGCGAGAAAAGTAGAAGAAGTTTACGAAAGGATTTTACATATCCATACATGAAAAAAGTTTTGCTAATATCTGAATTATTCGTTCCACCTTATGATGAAGGCATGAAAGTGGCAGCATTAAACCTTCTTAAAGGAATCAGGCATCATGTGGATTGTATCGGGTTGGGACCCTGCGGCGAAGAGAATGGCATTATCCGCAGCATCAAGATGAACAAATTAATGTACTCAAAAAATCTCAAAGGAGAGATCAACCGTTACCGGCCTGATTATATCTTTTACATCCCTGAAGCGTCAGCAACTCTGAATAGTTTTATTCGTTACCGAATACTCCGGCTTATTGCAAATGGAACTGGCGTGGCAATGATTGCCTTGAGAAGTATGGAGTACTCGAATAAGAAGCAAAGATTTATCAGGCTTACAAGTCCAGATAAAATCTTCGTATTCTCTTCACATATGTTCCATGTATTAAAGAAAATGGATATACATTCATGTGTATTGCCTTTAGGAGTTGATACAGAAAAATATGTTCCTGTTTCTCACGAAAGAAAGCTTTTGTTACGGGAGAAATATCAAATTCCTAAGGACAAATACATTATTCTCCACGTTGGACATATACGAAAATCACGGAATGTACAGGCATTCATTAACTTTGTAAACCATTCTAATGTGCAGGTTTTACTGGTAGGTAGCACATCAACACCGCAGGAGGAAGAATTGAAAAAAGAATTAAGGGAATACGGTATTCGTGTTATTGACCAATTTGTACCGGAGACACAAGAACTATACCAGCTCTCGGATAGTTATATCTTTCCTGTAATAGAAGGCTTAGGAGGGGCCATAGATTTTCCGCTTTCTGTACTTGAGGCAATGGCCTGCAATTTACCTGTAATAACGAGACCATTTGGCAGCCTGCCGGATAATTTTCCTGCCTCGGATTGTTTCCGATATTACACCACAACTGATGGATTAACAAGGGAATTTGAAAAAATACAGTATGTCACCCCAAAAACAAGAGAAAGTGCAGAAAGGTTTTCCTGGAAGAATGTTTCAAAACAATTACTGGAAAAAAGTGAGGTGTTGTAATGGTGGATGATACTGTATTTATCTGTTTTACCGGTATTGATGGTTCTGGCAAAAGCACGCAGGCTCAATTATTACAAAAATACTTTGCTAAGTATGGAATTTCCTCTGTCTATACATGGAGCCGGTGGGAACCGTATCTGTTAAAACCTCTTATTCAAATGTTAAAGGGGAAGCATCGTTCAAAAGATATGGTATTACCGGATACCCCGGATTTCCGTAATAAGAAAAAAAATATTCTGCGGAATCCGGCAATTTTATGGTTATGGCTTAATATATCGCTTTTAGATTATTACTGGCAGGTTAAAAGGAGAGTAATTAACCGGATGGATGACTGTAAGGTCATAATATGTGATCGTTATTTGTTCGATTTTCTGGTAGATCAGGCGGCTAATATGGGTAAAAAAATTAATGGATTGGAGCACATTTCCCGATTAATCCTTACCCGTTTATTTCCTGTACCGGATGTCCTTTTTATCCTGGATGTTGAACCTGAAACAGGACATAGCAGAAAACAGGACGGTACCAGCGTAGAATATTTAGCAGAAAGGCGTGAACTTTACCGTTACTTTAAGAATCTACCAAATGCTGTCCTCGTTGATGCCAACAATCCATTCGAAACAGTTGCCTCCAGAATTCATGAGCATGCCAGGGCCTTTTTACAAAAACGGGGTGTGATGAATGGCTAAAGTATTGATTATTGGTATCGATGGTTTGGATCCTGACCTTGTGAATAAGTGGCAAGACGAGCTTCCTTCCTTTAAGAAAATTATGGCAGAAGGTTATGCCGGTAAGTCAGAATCGGTGTTTCCCCCTGATTCTGTATCTGCATGGGCAACTATCTTTACCGGAAAGACGCCGGCACAGCACGGTATTATAGAACATATGAATTACCTTACGAATGGTTCGGTACGCATTGACATTTCAAGTCTTAGTGGTCAGACTTTTTGGGATTTTGCCGGCCGTGCAGGAAAGAGGGTTTGTATTATTAATCCATTCCTTGCCTACCCTGTTTGGCCCGTTAATGGTGTTATGATTAGTGGTCCGGTTTTTTTAAAGGGAGATGTCCAGTCCTTCCCGCCAACAATCTTATCAAAGGAAAATATGCCTGATATTGGTGGTATTCTTGATTTCCCCAAAAAGGCTGAATTAAATGAGTTTATTAGAAAAAATATGGCAGATATAGAGAAACTTTATTCTTTTTCAAAGGAAAAATTCTCTGAGGATAAGTATGATCTCTGTTTTGTTACTTTTCTGCAACTCGACAGAATACAGCATTTTCTCTGGCGGTACACTGATCCGGATGATAATACTCACCCGGGTACAAATAAATATACTGACAGCATTAAGAAATTCTATCAATTATTTGACGAAATACTTGGCCGATATATGAATGATCTTGATAACCAAACATCTCTTATGGTAGTTAGTGATCACGGACATGGAAGGCGATGTACAAAGGTATTAAACATTAATGAAATCCTCCGCCGCGCGGGATTTGTGAAATCCAGGGTAAATCATCTAAAGTATTTGGATCTTAAGTATCTTGCGGAGAAGTTTAAGCTGGGGGTACTGGAATTTGTTTATCGTTTTGACCTTGAGGACCTCATGTATACTGTTTCGAAATACATACCAAACCGCAAGGCGTTAAAGAAATCTACTTTTATTACGAACAGTAATGCAAGCCTTGCAAGTGCTTCGACCTTTGCCGGCACAAATCCTTTCGGAGGTATTACAATACATCGGGATAACATTGCTAAGTTAGGGTTGGAATATGAGCCATTCAGGACCGAAATTATAAATATGCTGCAATACTTTACAATAGAAAAAACGGGGGAACGTCCATTCCGGTGGCTAAAACGCCGTGAGGAGATTGATGATGGTCCGTTCCTGAATATCTACCCGGATGTACTTTTTGAACTTGAGGAACACTACGGTGTAAACTGGGCACTCCATACTAACATTACCGGATGGAACACAACACATAAAAAGATATCCGGAGGGCACAAGTATTATGGTTATTACGGAATACTTAATTCAAAAGACGTATTGGAAAAGGAAACGATTAAAATTGCAAATATTGCTTCATCAATCCTTGATACATTGAAAGTTACAAATCTGTAGCATGTCGCACATCTGTAACATGTCACACATCTGTGGCATGTCACACTTTTTATATTTCATTTTTCAGAATCCTAAAATCACCAGCTCTGCTCATCAAATTAAGTAATGCTTGCAAATATGGCTTAACCCTCTCCCGGTACCGGCAAACATGCAAGAATACTAGGTAACCTGGCTTGTGCTATCATTCCTAAAACAGCAGTATCACATCTGAAAAAGAATATAAATATTTTTCCATTTTATATAAATATGGCACATTTTTTTCTAAATCAATCCATTTAGTAGAGTATGCTGCTTAAGAGTTTGGTTGGATGGTTAATAACCATTTATAGCATCCAACAGATGAAACCGAATGGTATATGACGAAAGTTGAGTCTTTGGTTGAATGCAGGGTATGGAACATACGGAATCCTTAAAATGTCATTGCGAGGAGTGAAGCGACGAAGCAATCTCTGCCTTTGGGAT
>CAZPUD010000037.1:0-20502 GCA_964589115.1 uncultured candidatus Brocadiaceae bacterium
ATTAGGTGCTCCGGGGTGATTGGGTGCGCGGTGTCCTGAGAAGCGGGTCACCGCAAGGTCAAAAGCACCCCAGAAGAAATGTACAGGGCTTACCTTACCGATGAAATTGGAGCGAAACTTTTTCAGAACCCGGTCACCTTGTACCAGAACCCTCCAGAAACGTTGTGCATACTCCGGATCATATGCTGCATGTCTGACATCCTGTTCAAAGGGAATGCGATCTTCCACTTCAACAGGAGTAGTCCAGATGGTAACATCTATCCCTAGCGATCTGAGGGTATCCATGATCTCCCGATAAAAGTCGGCCACGGAACGTGGCCTGAGAGCAAACGAGAGATCTTTTCCGCTGTTGGTCAATATATGCATCTCATGTGCGATAAAATCAAAATCGATCTGAAAGATACGGGATCCATACGGTATCGGTGAAGTAGTGAGACCACGTGACGTCACATAAAGAGTCACTTGCCACCAGTGGTTGATCAGTGGGGCCAGTCTCAACCTAATTTTGCCGATTATCTGCGTCCACATATGAAGCGTAACACAAGTCTCCTGCCATGCATTCCAGGGCAAACTTGGCCAGGTATCTTCTTTAGAAGAAAAATTGTGTGTTTGCTTTTGATCTACCATGATGCCCTCTGTGTCTATAAGGCAATTATTTCGTCTAGTCAACTTTGGTAAATGCTAACTTTATAATCAGATTTATTAATTATCATGTTTCTTACGATTTATCATAAGGCAGTATACCCAAATATTCAACGAATATTTATCAGTATATCCTCAAAGTAATCGCTGTCTACATTTATTCCACGGAGTATGGAAAATTATATTGAATTTTTATAATTATTCCTGTATGTTTGCAATTATCCTTGGAGACAGTAATGCCCTAATTGGCCGTCATATACAATACTTATACTCATGATAGGTTGTCAGTAAGCGGCTGAGTTAAGCAATCAGGAGTTTCGGTAACTCCCACCATTTCATGGAGGCTCATTAACTTCGTGGAAATTCAGTACAACCGGAAAGGAGGAACTCTATAAAGTCCATGATGCATCTGAGCAATGTCCATCTGCATAATCAACCCATATAGCAAAAAGCTAAAATATTTTGACCTAAAACCCATGGGGATATAAAAAATTATCAAATGATCAATTATTCGTATCTCATAAATGGCTTGAAAGAGAAGGTGAAGGATCTTTCCCCGGCCTATTTTGCAATGGTCATGGCCACAGGCATTATTTCCATTGCGGCCCACTTGTCGGGAATGCCATTTATCGCTATTACCCTGTTCTGGCTGAATATCATCGCTTATACGGTTTTATTGATCATGAGCACGCTCCGGGCAGTCTGGTTCACGAGACAGTTCTTCAGCGATATGGTTGACCATAAGCGTGGTTCGGGCTTCTTCACGTCCGTTGCCGGATCATGTGTGCTCGGCAGCCAGTTTGTGATAATATTAAAGAATTACCCGGTAGCAATTTTCTTATGGATTCTGGGAATTGTTCTCTGGATATCCCTGACCTACACCATTTTCACTGCCTTTACTATCAAGGAAAATAAACCCCCTTTTGATCAGGGCATCACCGGTGCATGGCTGCTTGCCGTCGTTTCCACCCAGTCGATTGCCGTCCTGAGCGCTCTCATAGCATCACACCTGGAACAGCCTTACAAACTCGAGGTAAACTTCTTTGCCCTGTCCATGTGGCTGTGGGGCGGGATGCTTTACATCTGGATGATTTCTCTCATTTTCTACCGCTACACCTTCTTCAAATTTTCTCCTGGCGACCTGACACCACCTTACTGGATCAATATGGGAGCAATGGCAATCTCGACACTTGCGGGTTCACTGTTGATTGCCAACTCGCCTGACGCCCCATTCCTCCGGTCACTGCTTCCGTTCCTGAAGGGTTTTACAGTATTTTACTGGGCAACCGGAACGTGGTGGATCCCCATGCTTGTCATACTGGCTATGTGGAGGTATATATACAAACGGTTCCCGCTGAAGTATGACCCTTTATATTGGGGGGCAATATTCCCTCTGGGCATGTATACTGCTTGTACGTTTCAAATGGCAAAGGCGCTAGAGCTGGAATTCCTGCACGTGATTCCACACTACTTTATGTTCATAGCGCTGCTGGCCTGGATGGCTGCCTTTGCCGGACTGGTTTATTCGCTTATGGATCACATAATCACTTTCGTATGCAGACGAAACAGAAGAGAAAAGACACCCTCTACTTCAGCGGATAATAGATAGTGAATAGTGGATAGATGGCTATTAACCATCCAACCATATAACCATTTAACTATTCACTAACCACTATTCACATTTTACATACGCTCTTAATCTATGCTTGAAGTTGTTATGGTTGGTTCAATCTTGTAGATTTAACCATTCGTTTAGCATAGGTCTGTACGTTTTGGTTTACTCCAGGCGTATGAAACAAGCAAAACGTTTCGGTTCAATCGTGGACGATTGAACCAAATCTGAAACTTTGAGATTCCTCAGCATTAAATTAGGCCTTCGGCAACTTTTATCTATTGCAAGATGTAGGGCGAGGCTTTAGCCTTGCCTCTCCCCGCCTGAATACATATATAGGATAGCAACCCTGAAGGGTTGCCCTACGCAAAACATTGAATTTCCATACATTTAAGTGTTTCAACTTTCTGAAATCGTCACCTTTGTCATGGTATCACCCTGCCGGATTTTATTTACCACATCCTGGCCGTGAACCACCTTACCAAAAACCGTATGTTTGCCATTAAGGTGAGGCTGCGGGGAATGTGTTATAAAGAACTGACTTCCATTTGTATTTGGCCCTGCATTTGCCATTGAGATAACACCTGTATCATGCGTCAGCGGATTACCCTTTACCTCGTCCTCGAACCGGTAACCCGGACCACCCCTTCCGGTACCCGTTGGATCACCTCCCTGTATCATAAAATCACTGATTACCCTGTGAAACGAAACACCGTCATAAAATCCTTCTCTGGCCAGAAAAACAAAATTGTTGACCGTTTTCGGTGCGTGCTGTGGATAGAGTTCTATTTCGATCGTACCCTTATTGGTTTCGATTGTAGCCTTATAGGTTTTCTCAGGATCAATTTGCATTGCCGGCGGGCTACTCCATTGCTTCTTTTGCATGTGTTATTCCTTTCCATAAATGAAATGTTAGTTATTTATATTTTATCTTTTCCATCTTAAACTTAACTCACGGGCTGCCCGGACTTCATCGGGACGGTGAATTGGCGCCGTTCGGGGAGAATCCTGCACTGCTTCCGGCCTCTGTTCGATGTCATTTGCTATCTGGATCATAGCAGCAGCAAATGCATCTAACGTCTCCAGGGACTCCGTCTCCGTAGGTTCTACCATTATTGCCTCTTCCACAATCAATGGGAAGTAAATTGTAGGGGCATGGAAACCGTAATCGAGTAATCTCTTGGCAATATCAAGTGCTGAAACACCGTTCTTCTTTTGCCTTTTGGCCGATATTACAAACTCGTGCATACAGGTCTTTCCATAAGGGATATCATAATATTTTTCCAATTTATGCCTCAAATAGTTGGCGTTGAGAACAGCATACTCGCCAACCCTGCATACACCTTCCTTACCGAGAGACAACAGATAAGTGTACGTCCTGATCATCATGCCTATGTGGCCGTAAAATGCCCTGACCCTTCCTATTGAATCAGGATAATTATCATTTAATATATATTTTTTCTGCAACGGTCTATCTTCAGGATTAGCAGGGTCACAGGAAGATTTATTTGGTTTTATTAATGTATCCGTACCACTTTCTATTACAGTTAATTTCTCTACCATCTCAACCCGTGGAATGGGTAAAAAGGGTTTCAATATCTCAGTAACGCCAATGGGACCTGCACCGGGACCTCCTCCACCGTGGGGAGTGGAAAAAGTCTTATGGAGATTAAGATGCAGGATATCCACACCCATATCTCCTGGCCGTGCTATTCCTAAAAGGGCATTCATATTTGCTCCATCACAATAGACGAGCCCTCCTTTATCATGGGCAATCCTGCATATCTCCAAAATATCTTTCTCAAATAACCCGAGGGTGTTGGGATTTGTGATCATTATCGCTGCCGTATCACGGGTAAAAACCTCATTTAACTTATTTATATCAATAAGCCCCCCGGCATTGGATTGTATTGATTCGACCTCATAGCCACACAATGCAGCAGAGGCAGGGTTCGTTCCATGTGCAGAATCAGGAATAATAATCTTGTGCCTCTTTTCCCCTCTTTTCTTCAAATAAGCATGGATTATCAACATGCCCGTTAATTCACCATGGGCACCTGCTGCAGGCTGAAACGTGAAGGCAGACATTCCCGAGATATTTTTGAGCATCTGCTCCAGGTCGTATAATAAATTTAGTATACCCTGGCACTGATCAACAGGTTGATAAGGGTGCAATTTGGTAAAACCTTCCAGGCGTGCTGTGTCTTCATTAATCTTTGGATTATATTTCATGGTGCAGGAGCCCAGCGGATAAAAATTTGTATCTACGCAGTAGTTCAACTGTGAGAGCCTTGTAAAATGCCGGACGACATCGATCTCTGATACCTCCGGTAATTCTGCCTTGCGCTTCCTGAGCACGTTTTGAGGAAGAAGCTCTGTAACAGGCTTATCCGGAACGTCACAAGCAGGAAGAGTAAAACATCTCCTTCCCGGAGATGTTTTTTCAAATATAAGTGATTCAATTTTGTTCATAGTTTTTTCTCTTGACGTTTAAGAATTTCAAAATCGCCTATGTAGTGGCAAGACGCATCTTGCCACTACTACATCATCAAGATGATTTATAATAATAGAGCATCGTCATTGCGAGGGTCTTTTCCGAAGCAATCTCCTGATTATACAAAAAAAAGATTGCTTCGGAAAAGGCCCTCGCAATGACAAGCTATACTTCTTTGGATATCCCATACCGTATATTAATGATTTTAATGGTTGCCCTATCGTGCCAGGGTATTCAATATCAGGGATAATTCAGAGACAAAGCGGTCAATTGATGCCCTGGTCTTTGTTTCCGTTATACAAAGGAGCATGCAATTATCCAATCCCTGATACAATCGAAAAAGTTCTAACCCTCCAATAATACCTTTTTTTGACAAAGCTTCATTTATATCACCTATACGGATATTGTCATGCGCTTTTAAAACAAACTCATTAAAGAAAGGCTTTTTGAATACTGGCTGAAAAGCATCCAGTGCACACAGTCTGTCATAAGCATAATGGCTTTTCTGTAAATTTAAATTGGCAAGTTCTTCTATGCCTTTCTTTCCCAATGCACACAGATAAATACAGGCCCTTAATGCAAGGAGCGCCTGGTTTGTACAGATGTTTGAAGTTGCCTTTTGCCGCCGTATATGCTGTTCTCTGGCCTGCAGGGTAAGGACGAAACACCGCCTTCCGCTGCGGTCTGCCGTCTCACCTGCAATCCTTCCAGGCATCTTCCGTAAAAGTTCTTTTTTAATGGTAAAAAAACCCAAATATGGCCCGCCGTAATTAAGATAATTTCCTAAAACATGGGCCTCGCCAACAGCAATATCGGCGCCATATTCACCGGGTGGTTTTAGCAGACCCAGTGAAATGGGATTAACACACGCTACAAAAAGCGTATCATATTTATGAATTATAGATGAAATAGCTTCCATGTCTTCTATACAACCAAAAAAGTTTGGACTTTGGACGAGCACGGCAGCAGTTTTATCATCCAGGGCCTTTTCCAGTTGATTCATATCCATCGTACCCTCAGGCGCATCTATTTCGACAATCTCCGTATGCAGTCCTTTCACATATGTCCTGAGTACCTGCCGGTATTCAGGATGGACAGCCCTCGAACAAATGATCTTATTCTTTTCCTTGAGATGTATGGACAGAAGCGCTGCTTCTGCCAGCGCTGTAGATCCGTCATAAAGAGAGGCATTAGATACATCCATACCTGTTAGCTCGCACATAAGCGTTTGGTATTCAAAAATTACCTGTAGTGTTCCCTGGCTTACTTCCGGCTGGTATGGCGTGTAGCAGGTATAAAATTCGCTTCTGGATGCCAGGTGATCAACGATAGACGGAATATAGTGTTCATAAGCACCTGCACCCAAAAAGGAGATACATTTGCCTGTGCTGATATTTTCTCCGCTCAGATTATTTAGAATATCAAGCACCTGCGGTTCAGAAAGCCCGTTTTGTAATGATAGGGAAAATTCCCGCAATTTTTGTGGAATATCCTTTAAAAGTACTTCAAAAGAGGATATCCCCATTTCTTTCAGCATGATTTCTTTATCTTGTTGTGTATTCGGGATGTAATCCATAGTACCGCCTTTTATTATCCTTATAACGATTGTATAGTTGATGAAGCCGAACCACTGGCAAAAGGTACCACGCGCATTAACAAACTCACCATTTTTCTGTACAGTAGAGATGTATTCTTTTTTATTTTGAAATATAACCGTCTATCTCATTTACATATCGAAGATACTGTATTTCTGCTACCCTTACTGCCTCAAGGACTAATGAATGCTCAAGCAAATCATATTCGTGCACAAGCCTGTTTCTGAGACCGGCCGAAGGGGCGAGCTGTTCTGCAAGATTTGAAGAGATTATACCCAATTTTCCCATTTTTATAAAACTCTCATAATAATCATCGGGAGCTGTATTGCCTGTCTGGACTATTATGTGTGAATTTATGTCAATCGCCGCCTCGATTAATTCCTGCAAAAGCCTTTCGGTAGCTTTTCTTTTATAAATGTCTTTGATATATTCTTCCTTAGTAAACGTTTCAATCGGCTTTAACGCCACAAGGTTTTCTGTAATAACGGCAAGCTTTCTTCTGATAATCTCCGCTTCTATTGGACTCATGCTAAAAACCTCTTGACTTTAAAAACTGCTTTATTGCCACCGCCTGTGCATCCCGCAATTTTTTTGTGTCAACGTACATCCTGAATGCGAGGGAATAGAATTCGTTGAACATCCCCGGTGCCCTTTCGTAGAGCAGGCGGCCGCTTTTTACTGCGGAAAATTTTAACAGAGGACTGGTGCATCTCAGGTCAACCACGTCAACGTTGTCTGTGTGGAGGAGCCTGATAACCCTGTTGGTAAGTGCCAGAATATCTGCAGGTTTGTCAAAGAGGAATGCAAGGTCAATGTCGCTTCTTTTATGGATTTTTCCTGAGACACTTGAACCAAAAAGCAAAACAAGACGCAGCCTCGTATCTCTAAATAAAGGTAACAGCTTGTTCCTGATTTCCTCAATAGAAGGTATTTCTTTTGTATCTGCCATACTCTTGTAAGTTTCCAATCAGGCACTAAAAACGGTTAGTAAGAATACGCGTCCTAACGATGAAAATAAAACTACTGATGGAATAGGATTGAATCAAAAAAGGGCAGGACAATCAATAAAAAAACAATTTATACATCAAACGGTAAGGATTTAAAATGATTAAACTGCAAATTCAATCTGATAAAGTGAACGGTGAATAGTTGAATGGTAATATGGTTGTATGGTTAATAACTATATTCAAATAAATTTCATCCTGTCCTGAAAGTTGTTTCTCCACTATTTGCGGATTGGTTATTTTTCAGAGAAAATGACTTATAAATTCTGCATTCAAAGAATCTCCTGGCACAGTAGATTATTGCTGCTTCTGTGCTTAGACTATCCAATTTTACACAATAACATTCATCACTTGGTGGATTTTCTATAAAAGGGCACATGCATTTATCTAAATTTTTTCCCATGTATAATTCCTTTCTTTAATATATAAATATATAGGCTTATAACCGTTATTGGTATGAAACAGATTTTGTGACTTTTTAGCTGGATGGTGTTTGGTGGTTCTATAGGATTAAAATACCAAGGTTGGTATTTTTTGGGGGGGGGGGGGGTAGCTCTAAGTCTTTACAAACACAAGACTTATACCAACATAAATCAAAATAAAAATAAAGGAATATCATAGGGAAGAACACGCGTGGAGTTACTAGTAGAAAGTTAATATCCTGTAGCTTGAAATAGATGTGAAATAGTTTTTGGAAACGCTTTATTGATTGTTTTTGTAATTCAACCATCTCATTTACACAAAACCCGCAATTTTTCGTACCGGAACCACTTCCGGTTTGCTTTGTCTCCTAATCTGTAATTACATGTAAAAAATTGTATTACATCAATCCAGAAAAAATCAATAAAAATATCTGAAATCGTAATTCGTAAATTTTGCCAAAAATGTTAAAGAAAAATTCTAAGGCATTATACGTCAAGATAGTACTCCTGAATGGATTTCACGCCAAGACTGCCGTTTTTAAGCGCTTCAATGGCCTTAGTTGCTGCCACAGCACCCGCAATGGTTGTAAAGTAAGGAACACGGTAAACAAGGGCTGTACGGCGTATAGAATATGATGCTTCCTGGGCAGCCTTGCCCTCTGTGGTATTAATAACTAGCTGTATTTCACCATTTTTAATACGATCAACAATATTGGGCCTTCCCTCGATTACCTTTAACACAGGTGTAACAGTGACGTTATTCTCCGAAAGCACCATGGCTGTACCCTGAGTGGCAACTAGTTTAAAACCCATATGTAAGAGCTTTTCTGCAATGGGAGCTATAGACTTTTTATCTCTATCCCTTACACTCATAAAAACAGTACCTGTCAGCGGAAGACTGCAGTCAGCAGCCATCTGCGATTTTGCGTATGCACGGCCAAAATCCATGTCGAGTCCCATCACTTCCCCTGTCGACTTCATTTCCGGCCCAAGCAGCGTATCGACACCTTTGAATTTTAAAAATGGGAAAACGGCTTCCTTTACGGCAATATGTCTTAATCTCTTGTTCATAGAGATGTTTAACTCGCCGAGTTTTTTGCCTGTAATTACCTTTGCCGCAATCTTGGCCATTGGAATGCCTATTGACTTGCTGACGAAGGGTACGGTCCTTGAGGCGCGTGGGTTCACTTCAAGTACGTAGATCATTTTATCTTTAATTGCATATTGTATATTAATGAGTCCCACCACATTCAGTGCAATGGCAATGGTTCGTGTTTGTTTTTTTAATTCGTCAATAACATCATTCTCTACGGAATATGGCGGCAATGAGCAAGCACTATCCCCGGAATGGATGCCCGCCTCTTCAATATGCTCCATAATACCGCCAATAAATACCTCTTCCCCATCACAAATTGCATCAACATCGATTTCTATGGCATCTTCGAGAAACCGGTCAATTAATACGGGGTGCTCCGGCGAAACCTGTACAGCATGGGTAATGTAATCCTCTAAACCCATTTCGTCATAAACAATCCGCATCGCCCTGCCGCCGAGAACATAAGAGGGGCGCAGCAGAACAGGATAGCCTATTTTACTCGCAATAACCTTTGCTTCTGCCGCAGAGTAGGCACAACCATTATCAGGCTGTCTTAATTTTAATTGATTCATAAGATTCGCAAACCGTTCCCGGTTTTCTGCTATATCAATGCTCTCAGGAGAAGTACCTAATATTTTCACCCCTTCTCTCTCAAGAGGTACAGCCAGCTTAAGTGGCGTCTGTCCACCAAACTGGACAATCACACCTTCAGGTTTTTCTTTATCAATAATCTCAAGGACGTCTTCCAGGGTAAGCGGTTCAAAGTAAAGGCGGTCCGAGGTATCATAATCGGTACTAACCGTTTCTGGATTACAGTTAATCATAATTGTCTCATAACCCAGCTCTCTCAGCGCAAGTACTCCATGCACGCAGCAGTAATCAAACTCAATCCCCTGACCGATCCGGTTAGGGCCACTGCCCAGAATAATAATCTTTTTCTTCAGGGTAGGTTCGGCCTCACATGATGATTCATAGGTGGAATATAAGTATGGCGTATATGCCTTAAATTCTGCAGCACAGGTATCTACGTGTTTAAATACGGGCTTGATCGCCTCTTTCCGGCGATACTCTCGTATAGCTTTTTCTTCAACCTTGCACAGATGGGCAAGATATTTATCAGAATATCCGTATTGTTTTGCCTCAAAGAGTGTTTCCCTATTTATTCTGATCTCATTATTATTCTGTAAAACATGGGAATTTACCGTATATTTTTGTTTTACTTCATCTTCTAAGTCAAGTATCTGTTTGATATTGTAGAGAAACCACCGGTCGATACGTGTCCATTGGAATATTTCGTTCATATTGATGCCAAGCCGCATTGCATCGGCAATATACCAGAGTCTATCAGGATTTGGAGTCATTAATTTCTTCCTCAGGAACTCAAATCGCTGCTCGGTAGACCATTTATCACTCCCGGTTGGCCAGAGCGTTTCGAATCCGAACCGGCCGGTTTCAAGAGAACGGATAGCCTTGCCTGCGGCCTCTTTAAAGGTACGCCCGATTGACATGACTTCCCCTACGGACTTCATATGGATAGTGAGTATGGGTTCTGTATCGGGAAATTTTTCAAAATTGAATCGCGGTATCTTTACCACACAATAATCAATAGTAGGCTCAAAACTGGCAGGTGTGTAACGGGTAATATCATTGGGAATTTCATCGAGGGTATATCCTACGGCAAGCTTTGCAGCAATTTTGGCAATTGGAAACCCTGTAGCCTTTGAAGCCAGGGCAGAACTTCTGGAAACCCTTGGGTTCATTTCAATTGCCAGAATCACCCCATTATCAGGATTGACAGCAAACTGGATATTAGAACCACCGGTCTCCACACCAATTTCTCTGATAATTCTTATTGCTGCATCCCGCATGAGCTGATACTCAACGTCGGTAAGGGTCTGGGCGGGAGCAACTGTAATACTGTCACCGGTATGTACACCCATTGGATCGAAATTTTCAATAGAGCAAATTATCACGACGTTATCTTTTAAGTCACGCATCACCTCCAGCTCATATTCTTTCCACCCCAGCACTGATTGTTCTACAAGCACTTCGTGAACCGGGCTTGAGTCCAGGGCCACCTTAATATATTCCCTGTATTCTTCAATATTATATGCCGCATTTCCACCAGTGCCGCCCAGGGTAAAAGAAGGGCGAATGATGGCAGGAAAACCGATCGCATTAATAATTTCCATTGCCTCCTCATACGATCTGGCATAACCACTCTCAGGAACCGATACGCCAATTTGCTTCATGGCGGATTTAAATAGTGATCGATCCTCTGCCTTCTTGATGGCCTCTAATTTTGCCCCGATCAATTCAACACCATATTCTTTTAAAATCCCCTTTTCTGCAAGGCTAACGGCCGTGTTTAGGCCCGTCTGTCCCCCAAGGGTCGGGAGCAATGCCTGAGGACGTTCTTTCGCAATGATTTTTGTCACCATTTCGGGTGTAATAGGCTCGATATAAGTTCTATCGGCTATCTCCGGATCTGTCATGATTGTAGCAGGATTGCTGTTTACGAGGATAACCTCATACCCTTCTTCCCGAAGCGCCTTACAGGCCTGAGTACCTGAATAATCAAATTCACAAGCCTGGCCAATGACGATTGGACCGGAACCAATTATAAGGATTTTTTTTAAATCTGTTCTCTTAGGCATTGTATATTTTTGTTTCGTCTACTTAAACAATTGTTATTAACCTACGATTCCATCATCTCAACGAACCGCTCAAATAAATAGTTTGCATCATGGGGACCAGGAGAAGCTTCCGGGTGATATTGTACGGAGAAGGCAGGTATAGATTGGCACTTTAGCCCCTCTACTGAATTGTCATTAAGATTAAGATGCGTAATCTCTACATTCCCATAGGGGCTTTTATGGGTAGTTTCCTGTGATGGAGATGCCACAGCAAAATTATGGTTTTGGGCAGTAATTTCTACTTTTTTTGTTAGCAAATCTATTACCGGTTGGTTCCCGCCGTGATGCCCAAACTTGAGTTTGTATATTTTCAGGCCAAGTGTAAGCGCCATTAATTGGTGCCCGAGACAAATTCCAAATACTGGTTTTTTCCCCAGGAGTCCTTTAATGTTTTCTACCATGTAGGGAACGGCTGTCGGATCTCCAGGACCATTGGAAATTAAAATACCGTCAGGGTTCATATCCAGAACGGTCTTAAATGATGTATGAGCAGGAACTACCGTAGTAGAACAACCAATGCTATTAAGCTTTCTTAAAATATTATATTTTACACCACAATCATACACAACGACATTGTACCTTTTCGATATTTCAGGATTTGTACCCGGAGCTTTCCATTCATATAAACCATTAGACGTCACTTCTTTTACAAGGTCTATCCCATTGAGCCCTTGAGATGATCGAACCTTCTTTATGAGACTTGATGTATCTAAATCTATGGTAGAGATTATACCCTGCTGGGCGCCGTAATCCCTAAGACGAGACGTCAATTCCCTTGTATCGATTCCCTGAATGCCGATAATTCCATTTTTTTTGAGAAATTCATCAAGACTAATCTGCGACCGCCAATTACTTGGATAATAGCTGCACTCTTTTACAATAAAACCTTCTAAAAATGGTTTTCGTGATTCGAAATCTTTCCCGTTAATTCCATAATTTCCAATCAAAGGGTAAGTCATGACGACCATTTGTCCCTTATATGAAGGGTCTGTAAGAATCTCCTGGTATCCGATTATGCTTGTATTAAAAACAACCTCACCAATAGCCTCACCGGCAGTACCTAAAGAATAACCTTTAAAGATAGTACCGTCTGCTAAGACAAGTGTTGCCTTTTTTCTGTCCATAAGTGTTATAATACCCGAACTACTGAAAAAGATTGTCTATGATTCAAGTTTATAACTTGAACCCTTCATTTTATATGGTTAATTTTGCCATCAACCGTACATGGCTTTATTATCTGAATAAACCCGTGGGTTCAGGTTGCAAACCTGAACCCGCCGGGAGCCTGCTTCCTAATTTTAAGACAAGGATGCTCATTTGATCCAGCCTGAGAGTTTGAGAATGAGCCAGAATGTAGGGGCTGAAAATCTTCAGCCCCTACTACAAAGATTGAATTCCCTGTACACGAACGTTAAATCGTACAAATAAAATGTAATGGTGTCAAGCCAAAGTTTTTTCCTTGACTAACATGATGCCTCTGTTATATTAAACCTTACTCCATCACAATAATCATTAGTCTGAGCAGTATTTTCATTTTCCTTTTATCTTGCCGTAGTATGCTTTTTCTGTATTTTTGTGAACTAAAGGCTTCGTGATGTATGATTGTAAAAACATCTTTTATGTGTGGGCTGATCTGTCAAATAAAAACTAGATAAGGATTTTTTCGTTACCATGTCAATACTTGTTACCGGCGGTGCCGGTTTTATCGGTTCACACCTTGTAGAAAGACTGCTGTCACAAGATAAAAAGGTGGTCGCAATTGATAACTTTAATGATTTCTATTCACCGGCTTATAAAAGGGAAAATATTTCCGATGGTGTCAAAAATCTGAATTTAACGTTGTACGAGACTGATATCCGCGACATGGCACAATGCCAGGAGATATTTGAAAGACACCAGATTGAAAAGGTAGTTCACCTGGCAGCACAAGCAGGTGTAAGACCCTCGATCGAGCAGCCTTTGCTGTATGAAGATATTAACTGCCGGGGAACATTGAATATGCTCGAGCTTTCCAGGTCATATGGAGTGAAAAAGTTTATCTTTGGCTCGTCCTCGTCAGTTTATGGAAATAACAAAAAAGTTCCTTTTTCGGAGGATGACCCGGTAAACGAGCCCATATCACCCTATGCAGCAACGAAACGTGCAGGAGAGCTTTATTGTTATAACTATTATCACCTCTACAAAATGTCTATTTCTTGTCTTAGATTTTTTACTGTATACGGCCCGCGCCAACGGCCGGACCTTGCTATCCGAAAATTTACCCAACTTATCGACAATAACAGGCCAATTACTATGTACGGCGATGGAACGACACAAAGAGACTACACCTTCTTTTCGGACATTATTGACGGAGTAATTTCTATTTTAGACAAACCGTTTGGTTTCGAAATCATCAATTTAGGCGGTTCACATCCGGTACAATTAAAAAGACTTATTGAGCTTATTGAACAGGAATTAGGTAAAAGGGCACATATTAATAAACTTCCAGAACAACCAGGGGATGTACAAAGAACTTATGCAGACATCAAAAAGGCTGAGCATTTTTTACATTACAACCCTAAAATATCCATTGAGCAAGGTATTCGCTTATTCATAGCCTGGTATAAAAGTCGTAAAAGAACGAATTGAAATTAATATAATGGCCCTGGGATGAATAGTACAAAGCTTTCAAAAAGAGGTCTTTTACCTATGTTAACCCTCCCTAACAAAATTAGTCTGAGCAGGATATTTTTCATTCCGCCTCTTGTGTTTTGTATAGTGCAAGTTCAGCATAACAGCAACTATAGGTATGCCTGTCTTTTTATCATGCTTATGGTTGCTTTAAGCGATATCCTGGATGGCTACTTTGCACGTAAGAGAAATGAGATAACAAATCTTGGCAGATATCTGGACCCTGTAGCAGATAAACTTGTTTTGGTAATTTCATGCATCATCCTCTCTTCCGATCGACTATGGCCTGAACCAAGATTTCCTAACTGGATCCCAACAGTTATAGTTTGCAGAGATCTTGCACTAATGTTTGGAACCATTGCATTACTCTTTATCACAGGGAGAATGAACTGCCAACCAACGATTCTCGGCAAGGCGTCTACATGCTTTCAAATTATTGCCATCATATCCGTAATTATTGGAAATCATATCCCATTACCTGCCCTTAACACCATTTGGTGGACTGCAGTAGTTTTTACTTTTGCCTCTGGACTATTGTATATGTATAACGGCGTAAAACAACTGTAGCTGCAAAAACGCATTTACACAAAATCCTTTACATTAGCTCCCGTTTTTACTACTATTATAAAAAAATTGCTACAAAATTAAGATATTTTAAATTCATAATACATATATATTAAGAGGTATTTCAGATGCGATTTCATACGATACAAGAGGTCATAGAAGATCTCAAACAAGGAAAGATGATTATTCTGGTAGATGATGCGAACCGTGAAAATGAAGGAGACCTTACCCTTGCCGCCGAAAAAGTTACCCCGGAGGCGATTAATTTTATGCTTACGCATGCACGCGGCATTATTTGCCTTGCAGTCAATGCTGAACGGGCGGAAGAACTAGACCTTTACCCAATGGTGCCAAACAACACGTCAAACTTCCAAACACCCTTTACGGTCTCAGTCGATGCCAAAAATGGTATCACTACAGGCGTTTCTTCTAAAGACCGTGCGACAACAATATTAACTGTTATTAATGACAAGTCAAAGGCTAACGATCTTGTCAGACCGGGGCATATATTCCCGCTCAAGGCGCAGAAGGGCGGGGTATTAGTAAGAACAGGCCATACAGAAGGCGCAGTTGACCTTACCCGTATTGCCGGCCTTAAACCGGCAGCAGTTATTTGCGAAATCATGACTGAAGATGGAAATATGGCCAAACTCCCTGATCTTAAGAAATTTGCTGAAAAACACAACCTTAAGGTCTGTACCATTGCGGATATTATTAAATATCGTCACGAACAGGAGCGACTAATAGAGAAACGTGTTACGGTAAAATTACCTACAATATACGGAAACTTCACCCTTCACCTTTATCGCTCATACGTCGACGACTATCTCCACCTCGCTCTCTGTTTGGGAATAGGTAATGAAAGTGGAAATAATCCTTCCCCTTTGCATAACGAACCGGTACTTGTTCGTGTACATGATGAGTGTTTAACAGGTGACATCTTTGGTTCTCTCCGATGCGATTGTGGAGAACAGTTGCAAAATACCCTTAAGATAATACAAGAGGCTGGAAAAGGGATACTGCTTTACATGCGACAGGAAGGACGTGGTATCGGCCTGGAAAATAAACTTCATGCATATTTATTGCAGGAAAATGGGCTAGATACCGTTGAAGCAAATGAAAAACTTGGACTTCCGGCTGACAAGCGCGATTATGGTATCGGGGCGCAAATCCTCAGAGATCTGGGGGTAACGAAAATGCGGCTTCTTACCAATAATCCGAGAAAATTTGCTGCCCTTACCGGGTATGGACTGGAAATCACAGAACGGGTTCCTATCGTTATAGAACCAAAGAATGAAAATAAAAACTATCTGAAGACGAAAAAAGAAAAGTTAGGACACATCATAGAAAAGGTATAGTAATGGAGTGTAGTAGTAGTAGTAGTAGTAGTAGTAGTAGTAGTAGTAGTAGTATCTTCCAAAAATAATTTTGACATTTTTACCAAAATATTCAGAAAATTCGAATATCGAAATTCGAAACAAATCTCAAATCTTAATTTTCAAATGTTCGAAACTGGGTTTTTGTCATTGAGGTTTTGTATTTTCGAATTTGCTTCGGATTTCGAATTTCGTATTTTATATCTATAGTTGGTTCAATCTTGCAGATTGAACCATGTGTTTAGCATGGGTCTGTACGTTTTTGATTAGTATGAGGCATATAAACATGCTAAACGTTTCGGTTCAATCGTGGACGATTGAACCAACACTGGAAAATTGCTTAGAGTTTCGTGTTTGAACTCTAAACTCTAAACTGGAAACTCTTATATTTTTGCCGAAAAATGTAAAAATTATTTGTAAGATACTATACATTTTTTTCATACGGAAACACCCTTGCAAAAACTGCCTTTAGGTACCGCCCTTCAGGAAATATAGTTGAAAAGGGATGGTCTGATGCCGCACCTGCAACCTTGAAGATCTGAAGTACGACGCCAGCCTCCGCAGCAGAACGGGTAATAATTGAAATAAATTCTCTCTCCGATACAAGACCTGAACATGAACACGTTAACAGGATGCCGCCCGGCCTCACAACCTGCATGCCCAGCCGGTTTATATCCCCGTAAGTCCGGTGTGCCCGCTTAACCTCTGCCGTACAGCCAGCGAGTTTGGCGGGATCGAGGATCAGTACATCGGTCTGTTGACCTTTACTGATCATTGTTCGCAAGTAGTCAAATACATTTATATGCTGGAAAGTTACCTTTGCGGAGTTAAACTGTGCATTCTGACGGGCAGTTTCCAACGCCTTTTCATCCAGGTCTATTCCTACGGCTGATTTTGCACCTGCCAGCATTGCAGAAATTGCAAATCCACCCGTATAACAAAAACAATCAACCACTTCTTTATTGCGGCAATATTGTGATAATGTCAAACGGTTCTCACGTTGATCAAGAAAAAACCCTGTCTTGTGCCCTGTTTTGAGATTTATCTTCATTTTCAATTGATTTTCTCTCATTTCGATGAAATCAGGCCCCGGATAATTCCTGGCTATTTTTGAAAAATCCGCTCCTTCTTTTGCTGCATTCCGTTCATCCGGACGTACAGTTATCTGAGTACCGGGATAAAGGGATTGCAAAGATGATACAATCCATTCCATGATGTCAAGATATCCAGCCGAGTATGGCTCAACAACAAATACGCTGGCAAATTTATCGATGATTAAACCCGATAGCCCATCGGCCTCTCCATGGATTAACCGGTAGCTGTCTGAAGTTTTCTGAATTCCAAGAATCTCTTCACGAAGTACCCTGGCCTGTTCAAGTTTTTTGAAAAAAAACTCATGATCAAGTGGTTCGGACACATTTTCAGTTAGCAGACGGATGCCGATATTACTTTTATGATTGTAGATCCCCCTGCCGATAAATGCCCCCTCTTTGGAAACCACCTCTACCAGCGTACCCGGCTTCGGACGTTTCTGTGGATGGCGGATCATGCGGTTAAATATCCAGGGATGAAGAGAGTTTCTTTTGGCTTTAAGCGAGATTATAAGCAGTTCCATAAAGTATTAACCCGTAAATAATAAATCAAAAATCATAATTTTTTACATTTTCAGCAAAAATATTAGAGTTTCCAGTTTAGAGTTTAGGAGTTTGAATTCTGAACACTAAACTAGAAATTCGAAACTCTAAACAATTTCCAGTGTGTTACTTTTCCGATCCATTCGGGTTATGTAATACGTTTTCCAAAATACTAAATTATTACCCAGATTATAGCATTTTAGCCAATAGTATCGATGCCCCGACACCTGTAGAGATGTTAATAAAATTAATGACCTCATTATTCGCATATTTCCACCGCTCAACAGTAGCTCCTAAAATACTCTCGACCGTAGTACCAACAAATGATGCGGCTACCACAATGGCTATCGATTTAAAACTGATTAACTGTAATACATAAGCCTCAGCACCTACAAAGCTGGATGACAGTATTCCTAACATAGTACCTTTTACAGATACGGCCCCATTGGTGC
This sequence comes from uncultured candidatus Brocadiaceae bacterium, assembly GCA_964589115.1. GTDB lineage: Bacteria > Planctomycetota > Brocadiia > Brocadiales > Brocadiaceae > JBDIVL01. Next base: position 18,258 of record CAZPUD010000037.1, read on the forward strand.
CTGCGGGAACGTACTTCATGGTAGTAATCAGTATAGGTCTCTTGCCATAGATTTGCCCTAATTCGCTGGAGATCGTATCAAATGTGGCCGTAGCGAAGGCCGCAACAAAGGCGATTTTAAAAACCTCCGGAGTGTCCGTCAGTAATGCCATAACACTCATGATAAGCCCAACTCCGCCTTTGGCTATTGCATGTTTTGTACTGCGCCTGCCCTGGTTTTCCTGTGCAATTCCATGAGCCGATTTCCAATTATATTTATGCTTTGATGACCAACTGCCAAGAAAGAAAAATGTAAACAGGATCAAAAATCCCCCTAAACCCAAACAAACGTAAATGATAGTTCCAATGATCACACCACCGATAAAGCCTGATCTGCTTACCATTTTTAAACAGTAAGCAAGCAGACCGAAAGAAATACTGATACTTAAGGCTATAACGATACTATGGGCGCGCTCAAGATATTCCCAATGGACAAGGGTTGCTGAATATAATAACAGACCAGATGCTAATGGTACCGTAATATTATCATTGATCTTCAGGGGAAGCGATTCAACCACTGCTGCTACAAAAGACGCCAGAAAAGCGGTCGTTAAAAAATAAAACCATGTTGCAGGTATTTGTGCCTGTCCGTATATGTTATTGGCATCGGACGGATTTAAACCTACCCACCACATAAGAACGGCAGCACCAAGTCCGCCAAAAAGGACAAAAGCGGAAGAACCTATCCATGATTTCTCAGGATTCCAGGGCAGTCTCTTTTTACCATACATTTTTCCAAAAAGACCGGAACAGCCATCACCAAGGGACATAATAGCCCACGCACCTGCAGCAATATACATTTTTCTATGAAAGAGCAGTACAAGGATAAAGACCATTACACCGTAGATTACTTTTCCAAGAGGAATGCCCTGTTCATTTTCCCGGAATGCATTCTTTACAAGCATCCGGGATAAGAAAAGCCCGTAAAGGATTCCCAGGAAGGCAAACAAGAGGATTTGCCAAGTATTCAGGTATCTCAGCAAAAAAGCAAAAACGACCGGCACAATGTGCTCAATTTTTCTTTTTGTTTCATTTGTCATAGATTTCTCGTCGTTTTGTTTATCCAATTCAGTGTACGTTCCAATCCCTCTCTCAAAGGAATATGCGTATATCCTAATTCGTGCTCTGCCTTTTCAGAACTATATGCCCAATCGTGTTTATAGATTTCAATTACGGATGGTGTATGTTTTGGTGCTTTTCCCGATAAGGAGGCTAGAAGCACCTCCCACCATGCAGATAATTTTGCAACCGCGAACGGTATATGATATCTCGGTGCATTTATTCCGGTAAGTTCTTCAAGCACGGCAAAAAAGCCTTTCATGGAAATATTCTCACCACCAAGAATATACTTTTGTCCAATTTTACCCTTTTCCCGTGCAAGTAAATGCCCTTTTACTACATCTGATATAAATACATAATTCCATACCTTACTCCCGTTACCTAGAGTCCCAGGTATTTTCTTATGCAGAAAATCAAGGATTATTCGTACTACCAGATTCCCTTCAGTAATCTCACCCGGCCCGTAGATAACACAAGGGTAAACTGTAACTGCCGGTAGTCCTTTATTTAAATATTGAGGGATTAGCTGGTCCGCAAGGTATTTTGTCTCTTCATAGGGATTATGCAGATGATACGGGTCATGGAGTGTTTCTTCGTTATTGGTCTTATTGTAAGATGGACCGAGGGCCATAAATGAAGAAGTATATACAAATTTTGTTACACCTTCTTCCAGCGAGCATTCCATGACATTTTTAAGGCCTTCCACATTGATTTGATAAAATTCTCCCGGATCACGTACCCATATCTTTACAAGCGAGGCCATATGGAAGACAGTCCTGCATCCTTTCATTGCTTCTTTTATTGTATGAAGCTTAGTTACATCGCCGATAAATATTTTACAGCTTTTATTACCTATCCCTTTTATGTTACTTTTCTCTCTTACCAGGAGATGGATTTCTTCATCAAAAGAACTCAGTTCTTTTACAAGTTGCCTTCCTAAAAAGCCTGTTCCACCAGTAACAAAGACAGCCATGATGGCTCCTTGCTATATTTATGTTTGTAATTTCAATTTGATATGGAGTAATGGAGTATTGGAGTTTTTTATAACAATACTCCATTACTCCAACACTCCAACACTCCATCACTCCATACATTCCCTATTCAGGTACCGTTTTTTCCCTTAATTCTCCAAAAAGGACTTTTAAGAT
>CAZPUD010000038.1:0-20258 GCA_964589115.1 uncultured candidatus Brocadiaceae bacterium
ACTCTGTACTTTGAGTGGCTTGTACCACTGAGGGGGAGGAATAAAATATGTAAAGATGCTATCACATCGCTTCATGTTTTTCAACTGTAGATTTTATTGGTTAAACTTAGAGACGCGGAGGATAATCGTAAAATAAAATAATTAATTTCCTTGAAAGCCTTAAAAATGAAAGTAAAATGGTAATCATTCAGATACTTTAGAGAAAAAGCCATAAGGTATTGATAACAATACTCTTAAAAGTATATGTTATATTGTAATAATACTCCGGTGGGTTTGTAACCTGAACCCATGGGTTTATGTGGATAGTAGCACTGTAGGGGCGAACTTTGTGTTCGCCCTTGCCCGCGGCACAATTCAAAACGTTTATGTTTGTTTCCCGTTTGGGCGAACACAAGATTCGCCCCTATACAGGTGTTATAAAAAATTGCTGAAGGCCTAATTTAAAATACATGTTATATTAATAATAATATAGCGTAAATACTGGATTTCTTTTATGGGCAAAATAATATACTAAAAAACGATATGCTATGAGTAAGAGATGGGTATTTTTCCCCCTCAACCGGGTACTGCAAACAGAGATTGCCGGTAAGTTGAGAATATCACACTTGCTGGCACAGGTATTAATTAATCGTGGAATAAGTGACGTCACTTCTGCCAGGAGTTTTCTGCAGCCTCAAATTTCAGCACTAGCCGACCCCTTCCTTCTTAATGATATCGAGAAGGCATCTGTTCGGATTAACGAGGCTATAAAAAAGAGAGAGAAGATAGTCATTTATGGTGACTACGATGTTGACGGATTAACGGCTACAGCACTTATGTACCAGTGTTTGAAATTAGCGGGGGCCGAGGTTAGCTATTACATCCCGGAAAGGCTGGAAGAAGGATACGGACTCAATGCAGATGCCGTGAAAAAATTAAAGGAAGGCGGGGCGGACATCATTTTGACAGTTGACTGCGGTATCAATTCTTATCGGGAGGCAGATATTGCACGGAGTTACGGTATCGATTTAATTATTACCGATCATCACCAGCCCGGGAATATAATACCCGATGCATTTGCTGTGGTAAATCCAAAATTGGATTCTTCTCAAAACATCTTTAAAGACCTCTCCGGGGTGGGTATCGCCTTCAAACTTGCATGGGCGATAGGACAATCTTCCTACTCGCAAAAAAAGGTATCCCTGGAGTTCAGGGAATTTTTATTAAATGCTGTAGGTTTAGTATCATTGGGTACGATTGCTGATGTGGTACCACTCACAGGCGAGAACCGCATTCTTACAAAATTCGGACTGAATGCGCTGCAGTATACAGAAATTCCGGGTTTGCGTGCACTGCTTGATGTGGCAGATCTTTCAAATACAAGTCTTGATGTCTTTCATATAGGATACCGCCTGGGGCCGCGGCTCAATGCACCGGGGCGCGTCAGCAATGCCGGGATAGTAGTTGAGATGCTGACTACTACATGCAAGGAGAGGGCGCTTGAGATTGCTAATTTCCTGGAACAGGAAAATAAGAGGAGACAAGATATTCAGTTCGATATTATGGCATCCGCCAGAAAAAAGGTTGTGAATGAAATAAACTTAGAAGAAACAACTGCTATTGTGCTTGCAGATCAGGCATGGCATCCGGGTGTTATTGGGATCATTGCCGCCAAAATTGTAGAAGAATTTAATCGACCAACGGTAATGATTGCAATAGCGGATGAAATTGGCAGGGGTTCCGCACGCTCCATACCCTCATTTCATATTCTGGAAGCACTGGAATACTGTAAAAGTAAATTACTCTCTGTTGGTGGTCATGCACAAGCCGCCGGATTAAAAATACATCCTGATAATATTAACGAATTTCGTGATATGCTAAATGATGCAACATCCCAAAAACTTAATAAAGTAGATCTCGTGCCTGTTCTGAATATTGATACAGAGGTTACGCTTTCGATGCTGTCAAAAGCATTGGTTAATGAACTTGCGCGTTTATCTCCACACGGTGAGGGAAATCCTGTGCCATTATTTGCTGCCATGAATGTAAAAATTGTCGGGCAGCCACGTCGTATTGGTTCGAAGGGGCAACATCTGAGTTTTTACGTAAAACAGGGGGATGTTGCGATGAGGGCTGTGGCTTTCGGGATGGGAGAGCAATTAGACAGGCTGAAGCAAAACGGAAGGACATGTTCTCTCGCCTTCACGGTAAAAATAAATAACTGGTTGGATGGTGAAACTGTTGAACTGGAGGTTAAAGATATAAAATTCGATAATGAATAGAAAAATGTTTCTATGAGACCGTCTTTTTATTGTTTGTTATCACGCTCATTATTCAACGCCTCCTTTTCATCTTTAGTTGCAATTTTCCAGTCTTCCATTCCAACGTGTTTATCTTGCAGGGTATTAATCTCTTTACATAACTGTTCCTTTTCCTGCACTAATGCATGGCGTATTCTGGAAAGTTCCAGATTTGCATTTGTTAATTCATGCACTCTTTCTTCAAGTTCCTTAACCTTATTACATTGAATCTCGGTTTCCGTTTTCTGATGTTCATATTTGGAGGCCATATGAGTAGCAAAGAAAAGACACATAAGGCAGAACAGTATAGCCCCTGTTTTAAGGAATTTTGATATATTAAATTTTAATAGGTTCGGATTATAATTATTCATAATATTTATAAGTAAGTCCTTCAGAAAATTTTTTAATGCCTGTAGAGGCGAATCTTATGTATACACAAACCTTGTGCTTCTTCAAATTGAAATTAAAACAGGCGCTTTGGATGGTGCAGGACAAGGGCGAACACAAGGTTCGCCCCTACACACAAAATCTCCTATCAAATTATTCCATAAAGCATTTTTTAAGTCAATTATAAAGTGGTTTAATATTTGCCATCTTGACCGAGAGTAAATGTTTTATAATAATTTTTTGATTTACAATCATTTGTCTTGACTGGAGTATATAAATTTGATATGTAAATGAAGGTACTATTTTAAAAATTTTTATAAAGGTAAAGAATCTATGACAGAGTTAATCAGCAAGCTTGAAGTAAAAAAGATCAGAGTATTACAAAAGATTCATCAAATAACACAAAAAATTGATATATTTTGTTCTGCAATCTTGCTTCAAGCATGGAGAAGGACTTATTATATCTTTAATAAAAAAGAAGTATACGCTGCTTTAAAAACACGAAAAGGAAGTTGTTTGAGGTGTGGCCGCTGCTGCCATGCATCTTTTAAGTGTCAGCATCTTGATTATGATGCAGATGGGCTCTCTTTGTGCAAAGTATACGACCGGAAACCTCTCATGTGCTCACTCTATCCTTATAATAAAAACGATTATTTTTATCATCTCAGGTCAACATGTGGTTACAACCATGATGATGAGTAGAAGTTATCCCCAAACCTATTTCTGTACTTAGTACTCATTATAAGCTTTACATCTTAGAATAACTCCAAACTTGATGGTACGGACAAACTGGTTTGTCCGTGTTTGTTTGAATGCGCACATGGGTATGGATTGTACCACACTGACAAACAGAGTTTGTCAGTGCCACCCGGATACTTGCTTACATAGTACGAAAATTTTTTATATTTATATATACATATCTATACTCAAATAATTTATATGCTAAAATGGGGTTTTAGAATGACCTCCAGATAAATATTATAGTATCAGTCCAACATGAAAAAGACACCGATTTACGATGTCCACCTTAAATATGGTGCTAAAATTGTATCTTTTCATGACTATTTAATGCCCCTCCAATATGACAGTATCATCAACGAACATCATCAGGTAAGAAAAAAAGCTGGCCTTTTTGATGTATCTCATATGGGAAGGTTTGAAATCCTTGGCGATAATGCATTTCCGTTTATTCAATACATTATTACTAATGATGCACACCGACTCACGGATAATCAGGCACTCTATTCCCCCATTTGTAATGAGCAGGGTGGGATTATTGATGATATCCTTGTTTACAGACGGCATGAGAAACATTTTATCCTTGTAGTAAACTGCGGCAATACGGAAAAAGACTTTGCATGGCTGCAAAGGCACTCGGCACCTTACCAGCCATTAGAAATAAGGGACTTGACAGAAACAGTATCCCTCCTTGCATTACAGGGTCCATTGTCCAGGCATATACTTGAAACCACATTACATATCAAACTCGATACGCTGAAAAGGTTCTTCTTCACTGATTTTCCATGGAACAACACACAGATAACAATTTCAAGAACAGGGTATACCGGTGAAGATGGTTTTGAGATATTTGTAGAAGCAAAATATGTTGTGGACTTGTGGAATCTCCTTCTGAAAGAAAACATGCAGGATGGTTTGGAACCTGCCGGCCTTGGGGCAAGGGATACATTGAGATTGGAAGCGTGCCTGTTATTATATGGTAATGACATGGACGAGACAATAACCCCGCTTGAAACGATTATCGACTGGACGGTGAAATTTGAGAAGAGTGATTTCATAGGTAGAGAATCTTTACTGAAACAGAAGGGGGAAGGGATTGAAAGGAAAATGGCTGGATTTGAGATGATAGACCGGGGCATTCCACGCCACAATTATCCTGTAATGATGGAAAATGAAGTAATTGGTAAAGTTACCAGCGGCTCGTTTAGTCCCACTACAAATAAAAGCATTGGCTTGTGTCTTATAAGATCTCAATACGCTAAAATAGGAGAGGAGTTTCAGATTCAAATTCGAAATGGCTATTACCGTGCCCGTGCAGTAAAGATCCCATTTTACAGAAGGGAGACAAAACAATGAATATACCAAATGAACTGTTGTATACAAAGACTCATGAATGGACTAAGAAAGTAAATAATAAAGAGGTAATCGTAGGCATTACTGATTACGCACAGCAGCAACTGAAAGACGTTGTCTTTGTGGAACTGCCATCGGTTGGAAAAGAAGCGAAATCCGGTGCACCATGTGCTGTAGTGGAATCGGTAAAGGCTGCTTATGATATATATTCCCCGGTATCGGGTAAGGTCAGTAAAATCAACCCAAAGGTTCAGGAGAAGCCCCAGTTGGTAAATGAAGACCCTTATGGTGATGGATGGTTTTTTCAAATTGAGGTCTCAGATACGAATGAACTTAATAACCTTTTAACTCCAGATCAGTACCAGAGTATATGCCAGTCTGAACATTGAGAAAAAGAGGAAAATTATGGATAAACTTTATCCTGCTATAAAGCAATTCTTCTTTATCATTATTTTATTTGCCTGTGTTTATTTCGTCCCTGCTGTACTTGCACCTTCCCTTGCCCAGGAACAAAATTATGTATCCCCCCAAGCGGCTGAAATACCTTTTACTAAGACGTCTGCTACACCTCATAAGATACCAGGAAACATGCAATTCCGTCATGAAATGGCAGAGCTCCTGGGAGAAAAGGTAGGACCAGACGATTCGGGAGATGTATATCATGCCGGCGGACTGGCAAGCTATTACACGGGCCCGAAAGAATTATTTCCCGGAAAGGGGAAGCTTGGGCATCTCTATAAGTTTTTACCTGTAATACGATGGTACGATCCTGCATATTATTTTAATTCTGAAAATTTTCATCCCGGCAGCAGTGTAACAGGTGAATTTAGTAATGAACAGTGTGTTACCTGCCATATGTTAGAAAATCCCGGTATAGTAACACAATGGAAGCAGAGTAAGCATGGAACTCCGCCGGAAGGAAAGGAAGTAGTAGGTTGCGACCGATGTCACGGTGCAAACCACGAAAAGCTTGCAATGCCATCTTACACCTTGTGCGGAGAGTGTCATGAGAAACAGCTAAAGGGACACCGGGATGGTGGCCGTGGTTCTCATGCACATGCATATCACCTGGAGCTTGTAGATCAGGGATGCCAGATGGAAAAACCTGCCGAAGAGACGACCGCATGCCTTGCCTGTCATGCTATTGCAGAAAACAGATGTGACGGATGTCATACACGGCACCGGTTCTCAACAGCGGAGGCAAGAAAACCTACAAGCTGCGGTGTGTGCCATTCGGGTCCGGAACAATATGAATATGAGATGTATATGCAATCATATCATGGTATGGTTTATCAGGGAGAAGGACAAAACTGGGATTGGACAAAACCTCTTAATGCAAAGAACTACGTGGTTCCAACCTGTGCTTATTGTCATATGCTGGACGGAGAACACAATGTTACCAGGAACTCTACCGTTTATACATACATGGGTACCTCCCTGGCAGACCGGGGAGCTTATCGTTACAAGGCATCACGGGATGCATGGATCAACGTGTGCAAGGGATGCCACTCTCCGAGATTTGCGAAAGACCACCTGAATGTCATGGACGAAGCGGTGAAGTTAAGTTTTGCAAAATATCGTGAAGCGATGGGTATTTTGATAGCTTTATACAAGGATAATATGATTGACCCCATGCCCAGTGACCTTGCGCCCGATTCCAGGGGACATAATATCTTTAGTCTCCTGCCGGGAAAGGGAGAGATGCGGAAGTATAATGTTTCCAATATAGAAAGGTTGACCTATGAGATGCTTGTTGATATCACCGGTGCAATTTTCAAAGCCAAGGCACATAATGCTTATTACAGCCCGATTTACGGGTATTGGGAATGGGCACAGGATCGCTGGCTCATCCAGATAAAGGATGAGGCTAGCAAGCTAAAACGTTTTGCAGAGATAGAACAAAAACTCGGCATTCAGCACACCGCCTACCCCTTTTGGAGACATGGGGAATATACCGATATGCTGCTGGGATGGAAGCGAAAGGAATGGGGGAAATGAGACTGTACCTGCGAGGGAATCCTCAGACTGATAAAAAGATTGAAACTACGGACTTTGGTAGGAGTGGATGGGTTAATGTGTTGATGGGTTAAATACCCATTTACTCATTCACCCGTCTACCATCCACTTAAAACTTCGCCCGTTTGTAAAGATAAATCTCATATAAAATTTTTAACTCAATAATGCCTCTGCTATTTTCTTACCCAATTCTCTTGCTGCATTTATAGCATTTGGCTGGTTTTCGAATTTGTTTACACCGACGGATTCAACCGTGGCATCGGAACCGAACATCATCTTTACGCCGGACATTTCGCACTCGTTCCCTTTGCCGCACTTAATGCATGGGACATTCCCCAACACCTTAACGGCGCCTACAAAATTCATCCCTTCTTCCATCATATAAAACATAATAGCATTTAACCCCATATCACCAGCGGGAGGAAGCATTTTATTATGTTCAGGAGCCGCATATGTAACAATCGCTCCTCCTGGTTTTCCTCTCATATAACCATGTATGTGACGCAGGGGATAAAGCCGTTCGATAAATGACTTCGTTAAGGAATCTATCGTAGAGTATGGTGTATAGCAGGCAATAATCAAAGCATCGGCCTTTTTTGCTTTTTCTGCCAGAAAAATTCCGTCATCGTGAATGTTTACGCACCTGTTAGTTTCTACGCAGCCAATACATGCCCTGCATGGTGTAATACGATATTCTACCAGTTTTATAAATTCTGTTTCCAAACCTGTTGCCTCTAAAGCTGTATTTAATGCCCTATCTGTATTACTCTGATAGTGAGGAGAACCAGAAATACCAAGAACTTTCATAGTGTATCTTCCTTATTTTCTTATTTGAGTAACTATAATTTACGGATGGCATAAAAAATTTGCAGAACCTTGTCCTTTGTTTACTTTAATATTATAATTGTACTACATTTTTAATAAATATATCATATGGAAATTTTCAGAGTTGGTTCAATCGTCCACGATTGAACCGAAACGTTTAGCGTGTCTTATACGCCTGTAGTAAACTAAAACGTACAGTCCCATGCTAAACGAATGGTTCAATCTAAAAGATTGAACCAGCCATAGTCGCTGCTAAAGACAGTCTAACTTGATATGTCATAACAAAAACAACCTTAGAATATTTGTGAGGACGTATGAGAATCGAGAGAATAGTGGATTTAAAGCAATGTAGAAATACTTTTGAATGGCTCGTAAAAGCTATACTATTTAAACAAATATACCATAAGCTTGTCATTTTATTCTGGGTTACAATCTTGTTTTCTTTATTCTTAATTATTAGTAAAACAACCTTCGCATCAACGGTCCTGCAAGTTTCAGGTGGAGGTTTTCATAGTATTGCCCTGAAATCAGATGGTACGGTGTGGGCATGGGGACAAAACATGTATGGCCAGTTGGGGGACGGGACATACACAGATAGGAAAATACCAACACCAGTAAAGGATTTGAACAATGTAACAGCAATAGCCGGAGGTGCATGGCACAGTATCGCCTTAAAATCTGACGGTACGGTATGGGCATGGGGAGGCAATTGGGCCGGGCAACTGGGAGACGGCACAACAAAAAGCAGAAATGAACCCATTCAGGTAAGCAACCTTATGGAAATCACTGCAATTGCCAGCAAAGGATTGCACAATCTTGTACTTAGGTCAGATGGTACAGTTTGGGCATGGGGACGGAATTCATACGGCCAAATAGGTGATGGAACTATTGCTGATAGAAAGACACCCGTACAGACAAGAGGCCTCAACAATATCATCTCCATTGCCGGAGGAGGATACCACAGCCTCGCGCAAAAAGCAGATGCTATAATCTGGGCCTGGGGATTTAACCAATATGGTCAACTCGGAGATGGTTCCATTACAAACAGAACAATTCCCATTCCGGTAAGAGGACTTAAAGACATAAGCGTTATTAATCCCGGAGAAGATCACACCATTGTCCTAAAGAGCGATGGGACAATCTTGACGTGGGGATATAATCAACATGGCCAGTTAGGAGATGGGTCAACCACAAACAGAAGTACACCATTCCCTGTAAATGGCCTTAAAGATATCATAGCAGTTGACGGCGGCGGCGACCATAGTATTGCACTTAAATCTAATGGTGAGGTTTGGGCGTGGGGAAATAATGAAAATGGTCAATTGGGAGATGGTACTACTATAAGCCGGTTTACCCCCGTTCGGGTAAGTAAACTCAGTAATGTTACTGCTATTGCCAGCGGCGAACAGCATAATATTGCGCTGAAGTCAGATGGTACTGTTTGGGCGTGGGGGTTAAATAGAACTGGCCAATTGGGAGACGGCTCTATATCAAATAGAAATACGCCGGTTCTTGTAGAAATTAAATAAACGTGGCAGATGATTTATTGCTTTTGTTCATAACCGTACAAAAATATCTCACTGAGGTCTTCATAAACATGAGGAGTTAAATCTGCCAAAGAAAATTTATTGGATCCTGACGGGGTAAAAGATTCATCCTCAGATAATGCACGCCATTGCCCGTTTCTGTATACAAATTCAAAATACATATATTCGGGAAGCTGTATCCCGTATAATTTTTGCTCGCTATGAATAGTCACTGTGGCTAATATACGGTCCTGATTTTTCTCCTTATCGGATTGTTTATAAATATGCCATTGTATGACTTCTTTCTCTGTAATATCAGAATTTTGGGAATAAATTCCGTGTCTCTTGAGTATCTGTTCGATCTCCGGTATGTAATGTCTGATAAAATCTGTGAACTCTTTTTCTGCCGAAAGATATATTGTATCAAAGTATCCTGTTTTTTCTCTTTGGCCCTTACAACCGTGTAGGAAAAAAACACCTGCAATCGTTAGTAAAATAATAATCTTTTGTAACATGAACCCCTTTCTTATATTTTGTTAACTACATGAAAGTTTCTATAATTATAAACACTATATCTTCAAATGATTATAGATACTAAATTGAAATTTTGGTATGACTTTTATAAAGTTGCTATTTATCAAAAGACTCTACACCCACCCAGGCCTCTCCTCCTACAATTTAAGAAAAATATAGATGCTGACTCAGTGGCTTGAGAAAGGCTTTATGGATGATGTAATTCAGAGATTAAAAAATGGATTTGGTGGGAAACCTGTAACTATTTGCTGAAATTTATAGAAAGAGTAACTATTATACTAAATGCTAAAATGGCAGTGCTTCGTTCCTATTAGTCTCTCCAATATGGTGGAGGCGGCGGGAATTGAACCCGCGTAACACTATTTTAAGTCCTTGAATTTGCAACACTTACGAATTTGCTTTTATTTCTGGTGACAGTCTGGTGACGGTTTTGTCTTCCAATGAAAGGTTTTTCATATCGACTCTTAAATTTTCTAATTCAGGGTGAACATACTTTTCTGTCATTTTTATTGTACTATGACCAAGTAATGCTTTTATATTAAATGCAGAAACTTTACTGTTGCCTAATTGTGAACCTACGCTATGTCTTGTTGCATCATATAGCCGTATGGATTTATCTAATCCTGTTTTTTTCCTTACTTCATTCCATACTTTTCTTAACTTATTTTCTGCATAATGTCTACCGGTCCTATTATTAATAAATAGAAAAGCACTTGGTAAATTACTTTCCACGCGGTTTTTTATGTATCTAAATGATTCTGGATGAATAGGAATGAGTGCATTCTTTGCCTTTCTTCCTTTTCGTTTCTCCCTATAATCTCTTGCAGAAAAGGTTGCTGATATAGTTATTGTTTCCGAAGCGAGATTTACATCCTTACATTTTAATGCCCTTGCTTCTCCCGGTCTACACCCGTGTAACATGAGAAATGCTATTATTGGTTTATGTTCATCTGGCACGCATTCAAGCGCTTTTCTTTGAACATCTGAGGATAACCAATTTGTTTTTGGTTGAGGTGTTTCTATTGCAGGAAACGATGGGACATTGTCTAGTATTTCAAGATCACTTTTACAATATCTTAGAAATGTTCCGAAATTATCTAGGATATTTTTAATGGTCTTTTCGCTATAATTCCGTGTATTTTCTAAATGCTCTTTATAATTTATAAGGTCGAGCTTCCGTAATTCTCTAACATCTTTTGCACCAAAAAAGTCTTTGGCGATTTGGACATACCTTCTATAGTCTTTTTGGTAGCTAGGAGCAATAGTATTTATTTTAAAAGCTAAAAATTGATCAAGTAAATTTGCTACATAGAATTTTTCTAGTTCTTGTTTTACGTATTTGGTGGGATCGAATGAAAAGTTTTTTATCTCGTAATTAATATGACTCAATAAATCAAAAGCTCTCGCATAAGTATCAAGTGTCAAGCCTTGTTTATCAGAAAAGATTCTAATTCTTTGACCTTTATGATATAAATCTATATATAAACGATTAGGTGTAGTTTTATCTTTGGCGCATATATACCCAAGTTTCGGAATTTCTGTAAATTTACTTTGACAAACAGGGCAAGTGCCTTTGGCTCTGATTTTGCCTTTCATTTTTTCTTCTCCGTTCTTCTGAAGAAGATACGAAATCAGTTCTATGTCTGTCAAGTTTTTTTCGTTAGTTAACATTATTTGGTATAGATTTTTTAATCAGCGCTGCATTGGTACAAAAATTTTATTTGATGTACTTCTATCTTTATTACTGACTACACCAAAGATATTGCCAGTCCATTTCTGGTTTAATATATCTATGCTAATTTAAGTGATACATGAACTGTTGTAAGCTTGTTTCAATAGTTTTTCGTTAATATCGATCCCTATAAACTTTCTGTTCATTTAAATTGCGACTACTCCAGTTGTGCCGCCTCTTAAATTAGTATACAGACACAACGGAATTACCAAAAAAGTTCTTATACACCTTTCTCGCCCAATTCCTTTAAAAACAACTTCAACAAACTCTCGATTGCCCTTGCAGCCATTTTTCGGTTCTCGGCCCAAACAACATGAAGCCCGTTGCTACTTAGCCTCAAGAGCCTCCTGATTACCGTTCGTGGTGTTATCTTGCTACGCCAATTTTCAGCATTTAGGGCAGAGAGAGACGACTCGATAACCAACGCACGATATGCATATGCTTTAAGATCTTGGATTTCTCGAATAAAGCGTTCACATTCAATTTCAAATGACAAGAGTAAATCTGATAAGCTTTTTCGTTCGATTGCAACTTGGTTTTCAAATCCTTTCAGTGAGTAATCACCAGTCTGCAATATTCCGACCTCTATTTTTGCCTCCTGAAATACTAGAGGATTTCTTTCTTGTGTATTCTGTATTATTGTCATTTCTGCTTTTTTGATTCTCATTTTACCTTGTCTCCTAAAAATTGCCTTAGAAGGAAAAAGTACTATTTACTGCCATTTTCATATCATGTAATCTTGTAAGTACCTTGTAACTACTTTTCTGTGATAATTACAAGGTATTAACCTCTTGTGAAAACATACGTTATGTAAAATCCTTGTAACCTTGTAAGAAAAAAATAATTTATGTATAAGGAAAACATATTTTCAGATATTTCTCTTTTTCGCATGTATTTTTATATATTCAAAATATTGAATTTCAGTTACAAGGCTACAAGGATAGTCATAACTACTTAACATGTGAGATATTTAAGTCCTTGTAACTACTTTAATTTGTATTTACAATGTGCTAATTATGTTGGCCAGCATCTTAATAGTAAGCATCGGACCTATTGCTAGATGAGTGATTTTCTTGTATTTCAATCAGCCTACAGCGCCAACCCTTAATTGAATTCTCTTTCTCAGCTTTCCATTTGCATCCTCTGCTGAAACCGTTTTTAACGAACCAGCTGCTTATGTTTTTCAATTTTGTTTTTTCGTTCGTGAATTTGTCTAAGTGCAATTTCACTTCTGATGCTGTATATACGTATTCGTTGCTTTCTGGATCAATAGGGGAGCAATATATTTGTCCATTAATTCCCACTCAAAAACAGGTTTTTCAAATCCTCTCGTGCAATCTACGAGTTTTTGTATTTCTGCCTGGCTAAGTTCCCACTGGAATCTATCTTGATAGAGATGATATGCCTCGATGAAGACGTCTATCTTATCAACCGAGTTATATATATCCCTATTTATGTCCAGAACGTTAATTGGTAGTATGCGTCTGTTTCCGGTAGGATCGTTTAGTAGTTCAAGGGTGTTTGAAGTGCCACAAAATACTGCGATTCTTTTTAGAGTCTTTGCTTTTCGCCCATATGCCTCTCTGGCGGTTACGTAGTCCTTTGAGGTCAACATCTTGAATTCGTGTGTTTCGCCCTTCGTGATACCTGCAAGATCATCGTCAAAGATACACAGGCATTTTGTAGTCAAAATCTGGAAGTCTTTATCAGATTCAATTCGATGCTCAACGAAATACTTCTTAAGTTCCGGTGGAAATAATCGTCTGAGAAACTCTGTTTTACCGATACCTTGTTTATTGCCCGCCAGAACAAGTGTAATTGTAGAAATCTGCCCATGAGCGGCGGCAATCATTCCCACGAGCCAGTGCTTCAATGCAAATTCAGAGTAATCCGGCCAAAAATCATTATCTTCGTACCCTGTTAGCGAAACTATACTCGAAGCTAATTTCGCAATAGCTCCTGTTGGCTTTCTCTCTTTGTACTTTTCGAAAAAATCTACGATAGGATTGTATTTTTTCGCAATGTATCTTAGCGCAAGTTCGACATCTCTCTCCCGTGCACTGGGAAACTCCCGTTTCGTCTTGTAGTAGATTAGTGGTACATCCTCATCCGGGCATAATTCTCTTCCGCTTTTATCTTCAAGCCTGTGGGTAAAAAGGTTATAGCGAAGGTCATAATTTTCCATTAAATATAATTCGATTTCTTTCATTGTATTACATTCCTCATTTCCCGACGATACAGACAATTCGGAAACTTCCTTTTTTATCGCCTTGCGGCTTACCTTGAGGACTTCTGCCAATCTATTGCAAAACATTTCCCGTTCGAGTATATCGGACACATATGCAATATCCCGCACGATCTCTCTATAGTTGTTGCTGGTTGCCGATTCAATACGTTCTGATAATGGCTTAAATTCCTCGGCTGATAATTCATGAAGTTCTTCAATTGACTGCCTGCACAAAAAATCATCCAGTCCAATTTTCATTTATTTCCCTCACTTTCCGGCAAGTGGATGATAAATACTTTTGCCTTTCGCGCAACAAGCCGTTCAGCAAGACAATACACCGCCCTCCTTAAATTTTTTTCATAACCGTGCTTATCTGGGAGTAGCCAGTCATTATCCGGAACAATGTAAGTGAGCCTGCCCTCGAATGCAATTTGGTTAAAATCAGATATGAGCTCTTTATTGCCATTCGACCAGTTCCACAGTCCAGATAACGCAATACAATGCATACCTTCTTGGACTGCCTTTAATGCCTTTTTCTCACCCTCAGTGATATATAATGGAATTGAGGGATCACATAGAAATGGCCTTACCCTCGAAGGAAGATACAAATGGTTGCCCGAATTTTTTCGGCATAAATATTTTGGTTTCTTTTTGCCATCTTTTCCGAATTCACTATCCTCGAAATAAAATACTCGGAATCTAGAATATTCATTGTCGTATGGTATTTCGTACATTGATTTTATTTCTGGTATATTGAAACCTAATTTTTTAGAAATATCAGCAGGTGGTACAGTACAAATACTAGCATCAGTGATCGTTTCATCTGAAATGCCAGACCTTCGGAGGTCTTCTAAGTGCTGTGGTGCTAGTTTCCCATGGATAATCATTTGTTTTCTGTCTCCCATAGTGCTTGTTTGATTTTCACAATATCTGATTCCCGATATACTCGATGTCCATTCGGTAGCGTTACGAACTCTTCTGAACGTAGCTTCCGTGAATCGAAAAGGTACACTAAACGATGTCGTGGAATATTCAGCAGTTTTAGGACATCAGAAGCCGTATATAACTTTTCTTGTTTCAACAATTCTCATATCCTCCATAAAAGGTCATTTCGTAGTTTTGAGGCTCATTCTCTCTAGCGAACCAGAAAACAAGTCCTTCACCAAGTAATGGAGGAATTCCTATAGGATGAAGTTTTTTTGTTAATGTATAACTATTAAAAATCGCTGTAATGGTATGCTAATTGGATGGTTATAGAAAATAGAAATGTTTGGAAAATTTTTTGATTACTGCGTAGGAATTCCTGTGGTAAGAGAGGGATTCTTTTTGTTATGAGGTTATAGTGTAATTGGTAAGGTAAGTTTGTTATAAATCATCAGATTGGTCAAAAAAGGGATCGTTAGGTTCATCAACATTGTCATTATTTAATTGGTTTTTATAATTCTTAACATCTTCAGTAACGTCGCTTATTTGGAATTGCGTCTTATATGCACAATTTTTCTCATCGTAATATATTAATCTTTCATTTTCAATAAAACCAAAATAATAGCGAAGCTTCTTATTTAGTCTTTTCACATCGTCTTGTGTTAAAAGTTTTTCAGATGTGCTTGATATTTCTCTACCTTTTTTGAGGAAAAATTTTTTAAAAGTAACTGTTCCATTACTCACTGCAAAAATTTTAAGTGTATTCCACAACTTTGTGGGTTTATTACTACATTTGTGTTTAAACCCTATTTGTGAATAATGTAATGATAAAACAGTTTCTCTAACTTTAATGTTAACATGCTCTTTATCTTTATCTTTAAAAGTTATATAGATTTCGTTTGCCTTAGCACCAGAAGGCATTGGGAAACGAGGAATATCTCCTTTCTTTTTTTCTATAATTGATTCAGATTTAATTTGTGGTGCTTCTACGATACTCTGTTTATCGTTCGTCTCGATTAACGGTCTTTCAGCCTTTGCCAATAGTAAACCTGCACTACTCACCTTGTCTTTCACAAAGGAATATTCATCACCTGTATAAAATGCACTTAATGATATTCCCTTTAACACAAAATTCCATTCCCTGAAACCTTCTCGTGCAACATAAATGATACAGAGTGCAATTATTTCTGAATCAGTAATCACACTGTTGTTAAGATAACACTTAATAAGAGCTATAATACTTTTGTATTCTTTATCAAAATCAGATGATGTGTATTTACTCAACATATTACATATTTTGTTATCGGTATGTATCCATTTCCATGCAGCTTGCAATTCCTCAATTGGAGGCTTTCTTAAAATATTGCGCGCTCTATAAATGATTTCGATACAGTGTTTCAGGGCTTCATTTTCCATGAAAATAGCGGGAATCTCATCTGTGAGAAAATTCCATCTGACACTCCAGAATTCATGATCGTCAGTTAGCCAAGGAGGATCAGCCACAAATGCTATTTGTTTGGCCTTTCCACTTGATAAAGGACATTTTGACTGTTCTATAATTTGCAAGCATTCTTGACTTACATCTCCATTCCGAACTAAATTGCATTGGGATTCCGACGGTTTCCATTTGGATATTTTACCGATTATTGGACAGTTGTAATAATCTGAGGCATCTTCTTGTGGTTGATCTGTTGGGGGTTTTTCGTTTTTTGGCATGTTTTGTTCGGAATTTGCTTCCATTGTGATCACAGCTTTCTAGATGTACCTACCGATCACTTAATATAACCAGCATTTTTCCATAGCAATAGTATTAGTAAAAAAATCCTACTTGGACGTTTTTTCTTCTGCCTATTAACCGTTGAAGCATAAGTGATGATATTTCAAAGAATTATTATAATCATACTACTTATATGATGTCAAGTATGCTTTATACCCTACATATTGTATTTTAAATCAGTAATTTATTTTGTTAATAGGCTAATAACCATTGAGAGGGATGAATTGTAATTTTGAAATAGTAACTAAAAATTAAAATATCGGTGGGATAAACGTCTAATCTAATGAATTTAAACTATACTTAAATACACCCTCCTCCTTACTCTTTAAGCAAAGTTCATTCATCAACCCTGAATTACCCAGTTGCTAGAGGATTTAGTTATCCTTAATTTAAAAAAGTTTTAGTTGCAATGACTATGAAACTCTCCAATCAGTTTATTCATATAGCTCATAATCCTCCTCTCGTATCGACTAATTTTTCCTAGATATTCACTATTCAGTAAACCCCGCCAGTCAATGCCATCTGATTTAGCATACGACCGGATAATTTCACCTTCAGCAATTGCAACACGCCGCAGTCTCCAAAGACAAAAGGCTATTCTCTCGGCCAGTGCATCATCCATGCCCTCTTTAGAACGTAACGTGTTTCTAACGCTTTCGCATAGCCTCTTGAATTCTTCTCCATTTTCGTGCGGAAGCATTACTGGCCGCAGTGCTGCTAGTCCATGCTTAACAGCGTTATATTTTGTGAGTGAGGTATCACGTGGTCCCGTAGATTTTCCTTTTGCTTTTAATGAATTTTGTTGGTTAGCTAGTAATCTCTTTTCTGATACTATCATTTCAGTACTCCTTTAAGATGTTAAAATATTTCAAAGTTTGTTTTCCCTTATAAAATATATATGATATGCACATTTTTGGCCGAACAAAGTCCATTATTAATTTTCATTGACCGTTAAATGTGTTTTTAAGGCTTATGCTTGATAAAAGGGTGCGAAGATGAGTTGAGTTAGACTCCACTCACCAAGATGATATCGATTTAACCTACCCCATCGGACATGGTAAGCATAATGCAGCATCGTCAAATAACGCCAACCGTTAAAAATACATTTTCTCTGTAATAATTGATATAGAGCGGTAAAAGTAGCAACCAATATTTTCCGGCAAACAGGCTATACCATACCACTCCATAGTACTCTATACGTCAGTACTCTTATTTCTCAATACTCTACACAGCGCAGTACGATTTTTATGATGCGAGAATTCGCGTCACACGTTCTTGGCAAATACTCACCACAATAGAATTTTATAGGAAAGGAGGTTCAAATCGTACACAAATAGTAACTTTAAGTAATCATTTCATTGCCAATTTTTACAGAAAGGAAAATAGATATGGCAAAAGATTCAAACTTCGAGCTTGGAGCAGAAACAAACGTAATTAGCCTGCTAATAGTTGGCGCTGCAACACTCGGAGGCATGGCGATAGGCTGGTTTTCAAAACATTACTTGGGTAGAAGGCAAATCCGAGATGAGATTAAAGCAGCGATAAAGACAATGACACGTGAAGAAATTAACCAGATATTTTCAGGCACCGAAGAACCAAAAGTTGTCGTAAAGCATGTTAAATCCAAGGAAACTGTACCGGCACAATCATAAGGTTTGTTAACCAATAACAACCATTACGCTTTGAAACCCTGTATGCCTTTTCAATAGGTATGCAGGGTTTTTTATTTCCACTAACTTTGATGAGAAAGGACACATAGTATGGATTTACAGGACCTAATTACAGGAAGAATCCAGCAGGTAGAAGTTCCTGAATCTCTTATTAATAAAATACTCCACGATCACGGATTAAATTCTAGTGTACAAATCTCCAACGGCTATATTGTGCTTTTAGCAGGCAACTTTACGGTAGAATTCTTTTACCACTCGCATAAATTCACGAATGACAATGCAACCGTTAGCTTTTATCTGAAAAGGATCAAACCGTTGTATTACTCTTTTGGACTGCAATTGATTACTAAGAAATATCCATTTCTTAGTTATTGGAAAGATAGCGATGAGAATAAAATAATTACATGCTACATAGATAGAGTACCAGGGATTGATAGCATTCTAAAAGATTATAAGTCGTGTATAGATCACATTGATATTGAATCAGTTCTCTGTAGAGAAGGTAAAGTCGTTATTGGACTAAAAACCAAAGCAGACAATTGTGCATAACTAAAACACTCAACCATGAGGAGACATTGCACCGTGTTTAAAATCAAATACAGAAAACATAAAATGCAGCACTATACAGAACAATATCCTGAAACAGAATTCGAGCAGCCAGAGTATGAAAATGGGTACTACTATGAACCGCCACAAAGTATTCAGGAGTATGACATATGCCTTTTTTGCGGAGATGTCATAAGAAATGGTCATCTTGTCATAATCACAAAAGGCGGTGAATACTCTCTACATTCAAATTGCATTCTTTCTGGCCTTACTCTGGCGTTCAGCGGTTTTGGTATGTTACTGAAGTTAATACTTAGGAGAAAGAATAAGGAGTAGCAATATGAAATTCCCGAAATTAATTTTTAGAAAGACTGTTCCTATCGTTGGCACGGATAAACAAGGTATCGGTAGAGTACCTATCAATGTTGGACGAGAACTGGTAAAAACAAATCATGCGGAGATATTAAGGAACCATCCGGCTGTTATTGGATTAAAACATATTAATAATAAAACAGCATCGTCTAATCGAGTTTTTTCTGCAAGCCCATTAAAAAATCTAATTCACACAGCCAGCCTGTTTGCTTCAAAGGGCAGCCGTTCTGCCATATTGAACTCATTACTTTTTAAGATTGTGGACAATAAACTCTACGTAACTGCAACTGATTTGGAGTCACATTTTATCGGTTATATAGCGCCTGGCAGTAATTACTCATTTACACATGAAAGTGGTATTAATGGAGTATGCATAGATGCCAGGTATTTTGGCAAAATCCTTTCTTCTCAGAATAATAATCTCAACCTGCATATCATGAAAGGAAAAGATAATCCTATCTTACGCGTAGGTGAGTTCCTTATCGAAGGCGGAGACGCCAGTGGGTTTCCTGATGCACCATTTCAAAAGAGGGTAGACAAGGTATATCAATGTGCCGTAGAAAACATTGAGAAAAAACTTGTCTTTATCAGTAAGGCCATATCAAACAGCAAATACAGAGCTGCATTGTCTGGCATATATTTCGACATTGCTCGGCAGCAATTTGTAGGTTCAGACGGCAATAGGCTACATGTAATGGCAATGAACGAATCTGAAAAGAATCCTAACGGTAAACACGCAATCGAAGGCGTTATCGTACCAGCGTCAGTCCTGAAAATTGTTAGGTTACTTACTGGCGCTTGGTGGGTCACTGAAGACAGGAATACGGATCAAGAAGTATATCAATACATTAATTTTGCGTTAAATGTGCCTGGCTGCAACAATAGTACGGCCACATTCCGAACTATAGATGGGCAATTTCCAAGATACGAAGATGTGATTCCGCAAGAATTTACAAGCAGGTTCACCACTAGAACACGTGATCTTCTGCCAGTTCTTAATAAAGCACTGATAGCCGATACTACCGATTCAGACTCAAAGCCTATTCTTGTAGAATTCAAGAATGGGCAAATGATAGTCACTGTAAATGTCAGAGGCAGGATAACATATCGGGGTGTTGTTCAAGGTCAATATACCGGTACACCATATCGTAGCACTATTAATGTCATTTTTCTATTGGATACTGTACAGACAATGCCGGAAGATTCAGTCGAAATATTGTTACAGAGCAAGGGCGACAATGCGTGGATGATAAGAAATGGTTTGGGGCACACTGCGGTTTTAATGCCGATTGAAATAAAGGGCTCAGAATAGGAGGAAAAGATAAGGTGGGCACAACTCAGAGATTAATCAA
>CAZPUD010000039.1:0-20169 GCA_964589115.1 uncultured candidatus Brocadiaceae bacterium
ATCTCAATGACAAAAAGGATTTTCTATCTGTGAAATCTGTGTAATCTGTGGTTTCTATATGTTTTGGTCATTCAAACATTAGAATTTAAGATTTGTTTCGAATTTCGATATTCGTATTTTTCTGGGTATTTTTGGGATGACCTCCGGAAAGGAAATATTATGAGAAGGATTACAATAGCGCTGGCTTGTGTCCTCATGAGCGCAGCTATATTATCTTCATGTACAACCGTTAATACCGTGGAACGGGAGGTTCCTGTCGGAACCCGTCAGATGATTGCCGATAAACGGATTGTTACCGATTCTACATTGAATAAAAAAGTCAGCATCGTTGGCCTGAACGAAAGTACCACAAATGGCGGATTTTTGAGGGTACAAATAGAAGTGCTCAACAGAAAAAATTCAATGCAAAGTTTCAATTATCTCATCGAGTGGTTCGATATGAATGGTATGCTGCTGAATACACCAACGGCTGTCTGGATTCCCAGACAAATCGAAGGGCAGGAGACACTGACAATAACTGCTGTAGCCCCAACGGCAACGGCCAGGGATTTTCGGATAAAATTCATTGAAAATGTTAGAAAAAATTAAAATATACGAAAGGGTGAATTTAATATGAGAATAGATTTCAAATTTTATTTAATGCTCTTGCCGCCCCTGATAATTTTTGGAGGATGTGCTACTCACACAAGATATGTAGAGCCTACAGGGCCTCGTACCATTGTTACTTCCGACATCAACATTCAGGACTTTTCTTATGCTGCTGAAGATATGGTTAAGTCTCTTTTAACCTCGGGATCTCTGGACAGAGCATCCGGTCAGCCTGCAGTCCTTGCCATTAGCAGGATTGTAAATAATACAACCCAGCAGATTGATACGGATATGCTGACCAAAAAGATCCGTGTTGCCCTTAATCAGAGTGGAAAGGTTTTGACTACGACTACTATGGGTATAGGAGGCATTGCTGAGGATCCGCTGGCACAAGGTATACAGCAGGAGAAAGAGTTTTATGCTGACAGGAAAGAGCCTCAACGACTTCCTGATTACTCGCTCTCAGGTAAGATCATCGAAAAGCGAGACCGTCAGGATAACGTTCGCCAGGTTACTTACAGTTTCCAGTTATCACTTACAGATGGCAGTGGGCTGGCAGTATGGGAGGAAGAGAAACAGATCACGAAGCAGGGAAAACGGGGTATCATTGGCTGGTAAGCGTCCATATTTTGTAAGGTTTGCCTCTACATAGGTGTTTAAAGTTTCTGGGTTGGTTCAATCGTCCACGATTGAACCGAAACGTTTCGCATGTATCCTATGCCTGGCACCAATTTAAAACGTACAGGCCAATGCTAAACACATGGTTCAATCTACAAGATTGAACCAACCATTGTTGCTGCCAAAGGCAGCCTAACTTAATTGATAAAAAAATATTTTATCCTCATGCTTGTCATTATATTGGGAGGTAAATCCGTTTTGGGTTTCTCCGGTGGACCGCCGGCTGAACGGACTGGCAATCCGGGAGAAACCTGCGGTGCGGATACATGCGCCTCTTCCTGCCACACAGGTTTTCCAATAAATTCCGGCCCAGCCAATTTTTCCATAAGCCTCTCCTCTTCTCAATATAAGCCTGGTCAAATTCTGGACGTTACAATTGCTTTTGATAATACTTTAACTGTAATCCACGGATTTGAAATCACTGCAGTAGATTCTTCCGGTAAGAAAGCCGGCACTTTTACCAGTAAAGACGAAACAACTCAAACAGAGGCATACAATAATCTTTATGCCGCCCATACCAGGATCGGTACAGCAGAAAATCGGTGGATAGTTCAATGGACAGCTCCAATTGCAAAGGTTTCTGATCCTGTTACTTTTTACGCCGCAGGAAATGAGGCAAACGGTAATAGCTCCGGCAGTGGAGATTATATTTATACAAGTACGGCAGCCATCTCATTGGCAGAGGATTGTACACCTTCACGTTTAATGGTAAAACCTAAAAAATTGGTTATAAAACGCGGAGTAAAGAGAAATATTACTGTAACTGTGAAAAGTAAAAATAATGAGTCTTGTGGTAATTACACTGTAAGCGCCTCTGCTGCGAAAGAGAAAGTTAGTATCGAGGGTGCTATGGAAACGGATGAGAACGGCAAGGCGAAATTTACTGTAACAGCCGCTGATAAAGCAGGGAAGGATGTCATTACATTTCGTGTTCAGGATAACGATAAGGTACTTACAAAAAAGGTTAAAGTAAAAATTCGATAATGGATAAAATAAAGAACAGACCGGCGGTCCTTTTTACTGTGATTGTCTTTTTGTGTGTATTTGCCATAAATTATTTTTACCCTGCAACGGGATTATCACAGGTAACTTTTACTGATGTTACAGAGTCAGCCCGTGTAGGTAATAATTCATCAGGTTTCGGTGCAGCCTGGGGTGATTATAACAATGATGGGTTTTTGGATTTATATGTTACAAATTACCGCAATGTGAACATTCTTTATGAGAATAATAAAGACGGTACATTTTCAGACGTCGCAAGGAGTGCAGGTGTGAACGATGATGGTACCGGTATTGGTATTGTATGGGGTGACTATAATAACGATGGGTTCCTGGATCTTTATCTGGTAAATGATGTGGATGCAGGGTACGGGGCCAGGAATATATTATATAAGAATAATGGCGATGGTACCTTCACGGATGTTGCTGATCCGGCAGGGCTAAGCAGTCACGGTTATGGACTGTGTGCTGCCTGGGCAGATTATAACAACGACGGTTTACTGGATCTCTACATAACAAATAATGCCCATTCAATTTTTTGTTACGGCCAGTCGAATAAACTGTATAAGAATAAAGGGGATGGTACTTTTGAAGATGTTACAGAAACAGCCGGCGTAGGGGAAAAGGGAAACAGTACAGGATTAGCATGGTGTGATTATGACGGTGACGGCGATCAGGATTTTTTTGTAGTAAACTTTGCCAGTCCATTTCTCGATTCCCCGGAAGATAATCCCAGTGTCCTGTACCAGAACAATGATGATGGCACCTTTACAATAATCTCTTCTTCAGCAGGCATAGAACACAGCGATGGCGGACATGGTGCTGCATGGGGTGATTACGATAATGACGGTGATATGGACCTCTACATTGCTAATAACAGCACGACACTTTCACTATCGCCTCAAAGCTCTTCTTTGGGAAAGAATGTCCTTTATCAGAACAACGGTGACAGTACCTTTACTGATGTTACCGATACTGCAGGTGTGGGCAGTACCTTGACCAGTATTGAAGTAACATGGGTGGATTATGACAACGATGGAGACCTTGATCTGCATGTTGTGAATGGTGGAATTGGAGGCAGTCAGGGCAGCCTCCTTTACGAGAATAACGGCAATGGTACATTTACTGATGTTGCAAGTGAAGCAGGGATTCAAAACACAGGAGCAGGAGAGGGTGCGGCATGGGGGGATTATGATAATGACGGTGATATGGATCTCTACGTTGTTAATTACAGACAGCCAAATAAGCTGTACAGGAATGAGGGGAATAATAACCATTGGATTATTATTAAGCCTGAGGGTACTGTTAGTAACAAAGCAGGGATCGGGGCAAGAATCAAAATAACGACAGGTACAAGTACGCAAATAAGGGAAGTAGATGGAGGTTCTGGTTTTTCCTCACAGGACAGCTTATGGGTACACTTTGGTTTAGGTAACTATGAATTGATTGATAAGCTGGAGATAAAGTGGCCAGGCGGGGAAGATCAGATACTATATTCTATCGAAGCTAATCAAATATTGTCTGTTAAAGAATGAAAAAGAGATCAGTAAGAATCGTTACTCTGATATTAATACTTACTATAATCGGGATATTGACCGCAATACGGTTGGATCTTTTGAAATTAAGCAAACAGGATGTCGATGCGAAATCTATAGAACCCGTCAAAATAACAGTCAGGGCACAACGCATTGAGCCCTCTTATCTGGCTGATAAAATAAAGGTTTCAGGTACCGTTATCCCGAATGAAGAGGTGTTATTAACAAGCGAAATATCCGGGAAAATTACAAATATCTATTTTAAAGAAGGAAGTACGGTCAGAGAAGGTGACTTGATGGTAAAATTCAATGATCAGGACCTGCAGGCACAACTCAAGAAAACAATCCATCAGAAAAAACTTGCCGAACAGATAGAGCTGAGTAAACGTGGACTTTCCAAAACCGGAATTATCAGTCAGGAGGAATACGACAGCGCATTAACTGAGGCAAATTCATTAAAGGCAGAGGTTGATCTCATTAAAGCCAATATCAATAAGACCAAAATAAGGGCCCCGTTTGATGGTGTAGTCGGTTTACGATATGTGAGCGAGGGGGCATACATCTCTACCGGTACCACGATCGCTGAATTGATCAGTATTAAACCGGTTAAGATTGACTTCGCTGTT
The DNA here is from genome assembly GCA_964589115.1 of uncultured candidatus Brocadiaceae bacterium. GTDB lineage: Bacteria > Planctomycetota > Brocadiia > Brocadiales > Brocadiaceae > JBDIVL01. Next base: position 4,427 of record CAZPUD010000039.1, read on the forward strand.
CCGGGAAAGTATGGAAGCATGATAAAAAACGGCAATATCATAACATTTACCGTAGAAGGAAGTGATCGGAAGTACAACGCAGAAGTATATGCAGTAGAATCAAAGATCGATCCGCAGACACGTACACTCCGCTTACGGGCAATATATCCAAATTCCGAAGGTGAAATCCTGCCCGGGGCCTTTGCTCATATCGAATTAACGCTCAGAGAGTTTAAAAACGCCATTCAAATCCCCACGGAAGCGCTTATCCCGGAACTCGGAGAACAAAAGGTTTATATTTATAAAAATGGCAAGGTACAACCCGTTTATGTTAAAACAGGAATCAGAACGGAAGGGAAGATACAAGTACTCCAGGGCCTCCAGCCGGGTGATATACTGATTACCTCAGGCATATTAAAGATCGGACCAGATGTTTCTGTAGAATTACAAGGTGTAAATTAAAGGATTTTGTTGTGAGTCTTTCGTCTATCAGTATAAAGCGTCCGGTACTTGCCATTGTAATGTCAATTGCCGTTATTTTATTTGGTGTCATTGGGTATCAGTACCTGGGAGTCCGTGAATATCCAAATGTTGACAAACCGGTAATTACCATAAGTACCACTTATGTCGGGGCTAATTCGGATGTCATAGAATCACAGATCAGTGATCCCCTGGAGGAATCGGTTAACGGGATTGCCGGGATTAAATCACTCACTTCGGTAAGTCGTGACGGACGAAGTACTATTATCGTAGAGTTCGGTCTGGATACCGATCTTGAAGCCGCTGCAAATGACGTAAGAGACCGGGTATTCAGGGCAGTCGGTAAATTACCACCGGATGCTGATCCGCCTATAGTCTCTAAAGAAGATGCAGATTCAAGTCCAATTATTTTTCTTAACATTACAAGCGACAAACGTTCCCTTCTCGAACTCACGGAAATTGCAGAGAAAACCTTTAAAGAGCGTCTGCAAACTATATCCGGTGTAAGCGAAATAAGAATTTGGGGAGAAAAAAAGTATGCCATGCGTTTATGGCTGGACGCTGCACGGTTAGCTGCATATCAATTAACCCCCCTTGATATAAAAAATGCACTTCTGCGGGAAAACATCGAACTGCCTTCAGGCAGTATTGAGGGAAATACCACGGAATTGACGGTAAGGGCACTTGGGAGGCTGAAAACATCCCAGGAATTTAATAACCTCATTATCAGAGAAGATAGCGGCAGGGTAGTGAGGTTCCAGGATATTGGTCATGCCGAGCTTGGTCCTGAAAACCTGCGTACCGTTTTAAAAAGAGACGGCATCCCAATGGTGGGCAACGCTATCGTTCCACAACCGGGTTCCAACCACATTGAAATTGCCGATGAATTCTATAGACGGATAGAACAAATAAAAAAGGATTTGCCTGATGATATTGCACTTGATGTTTTCTTTGATACTACGAAGTACGTCAGGGAATCCATTGCAGAAGTAAAGCAAACCATTTTCATTGCCTTTTGTCTTGTCATATGCATTATCTTTTTCTTCCTTAGAGATTGGCGTACCACAATCATTCCGGTAGTTGTCATCCCTATTTCATTAATCGGCTCCTTTTTTATTATGTACCTTGCCGGCTTTTCTGTAAATGTGTTGAGTCTTCTTGGTATTGTGCTGGCTATCGGTCTTGTTGTGGACGATGCAATTATCGTGCTGGAAAATATATACACCAAAATTGAGGAGGGTACGGATCCGGCAGAGGCGGGAATAAAAGGCTCATCGGAAATATTTTTTGCTGTTATTGCAACCACAATCGCCCTGGCGGCAGTTTTTCTTCCTATTATCTTTCTCAAAGGTATTACAGGAAGACTATTTCGTGAATTTGGCGTTGTAATCACAGGGGCGGTAATTATATCTTCTTTTGTAGCATTAACCCTTACCCCGATGCTTTCCACAAAAATCCTCAAGAAGCGTGAGACTCATAACTGGTTTTACAAGCAGACGGAACCCTTTTTTATTGGTTTGACGAATGCTTACCGTAATTCGTTAGAAACATTTATGAAAAAGCGTCCGCTTGCTTTTGTTGTAATGGTATTGGCAGCAGGATTAATTTTTGGAGTAGGGGCATGGATTCCTTCTGAGCTAGCTCCGCTGGAGGATAGAAGCGGTTTAAGACTCCATGCAACAGCCCCTGAAGGGGCCTCCTATGAGTATATGGATGCATACATGGATGAACTTATTGAATTAATACAGAAAGAAGTTCCCGAAGCAGAAGGAATAGTTACCGTTACTTCCCCGGACTTCGGCGCGTCCAGCTCTGTGAATTCAGGTTCCGTACGCTTGAGATTGAAAAATCCCGATGAGAGGAAAAGGACTCAGCAGGAAATCGCTGATTATCTGGGAAAAAAACTTCAGCATTTACCCGCTGCAAGAACATATATTTCTCAGGAACAGACTATTGGCGACCGCAGAAGCAGTTTACCGGTTGAATTTGTTATCCAGGCGGCAAACATAGAAAAACTAAAAGAGGTTCTTCCCGCTTTCCTTGCACATGCATACAAAAGCCCTGTCTTTCAATTTGTCAATGTAAACCTGAAATTCAACAAACCGGATCTCAATGTACGAATCAAACGCGAAAAGGCAAGAAATCTACAGGTATCTACAATGGACGTTGTTCAAACACTGCAGCTCGCATTAAGCGGAAACAGATTCGGATATTTTCTTATGAACGGCAAACAATATCAGGTAATTGGTCAATTAAAAAGAGAAGACAGAAACGAACCTCTGGATCTAAAATCCCTTTTTGTAAGAAATCAAAAGGGTGATATGGTGCAACTTGATAATTTGATTTCCGTATATGAAGAAGGTAATCCGCCGCAGCTCTATCGTTATAATCGTTATCTTTCTGCAACCATTTCGGCCAGTTTGGCAAGAGGAAAAACAATCAGAGACGGTATTGCTGAAATGAATTCTATTGCAGATAATGTGCTTGATGAAACCTTTAGTACTTCGCTCTCCGGCCCTTCAAAAGATTATGTAGAAAGCTCTTCAAGCATGTCCTTTGCATTTTTTCTTGCCCTGGCGTTAGTTTATCTTGTTTTGGCGGCCCAATTTGAGAGTTTTAAAGATCCTGTTATTATTATGTTTACCGTTCCTCTGGCAGTGGCAGGGGCGGTAGTCAGCCTTTGGTATTTCAAAGAAACCATGAATATTTTCAGTCAGATTGGTATTATAATGCTTGTTGGACTTGTGGCAAAAAATGGTATTCTTATTGTAGAATTTGCCAACCAGAAGAAAGCCATGGGATTGAGCTGTATTCAGGCAGTTCAGGAAGCGGCAGTATTGAGGTTCAGGCCGGTTCTGATGACAAGCTTATCGACTATTTTAGGGGCATTGCCCATCGCGCTGTCGCTTGGCGCAGGATCAGAAAGCCGTACTTCAATGGGAATTGCTGTAATCGGAGGGCTCTCATTTTCCACAATTTTAACACTCTATATTGTTCCTGCCATGTATTCATATCTTTCAAAAAATTCAAAGTAAAGACGCCCCGGCGGGGCGTCTCCGGAAGATTGTGGCCACAACAAAGTCATCGCAAGACCTAATTTAACGTTTAGGAAATTCAAATTGTTAACTTTCCTCCCACTCGATGGGAGAGGTTAGGTGGGGGTGTAAAGAGCAAGCTAATCACCCTCCCTTAGTCCCTCCCATCAAGGAGGGAAAATTTGCGTTTTAAGCTGCCGAATACCTAATTTTATGTTTAGAAAATTCAAAGTTTTGATGTAGGGCGACCCTTTAGGGTTGCCATCCCCGTGTGTTATTCTGGCATGGAAGCAAGGCTAAAGCCTTGCCCTAGTGCGCCTGAGAGTGTGCGCTGTCAGAGGGGTGGAAGTTCCCTTCAGGGAAAACGCTTTCCGCCCTGTAACCGACCATAACTGCGTCACCGTGAGGTGAGGTGGGGAGCAATGGGAGGTGAAAAGCTAGTCCATAGGATAACGAACTCGATTCGGCCTGTTGTACTGACGAGCCTGCTAGGGAAAGGTGAAGTCCAGACTTCTGGAATAAACAGGAGAAGTCTATCGAGCTGAGGGGTAGCGTGATAAGCTACGATAGTAGTACAAGGGGTGGTTGGAGATGGAATGGCAGGAAGGCAGAACAAATGAATCAGGGATACCTCAGAATGGGAGTGACGTTCTGAGGAGTCAGAGCCTTCATAGTAGCGATGAAGCATCGTAATGGATGTGGAGCGAAGGTAGGCAGGGAGGTGGAGGTATGAAGTGGATAAGCTTGGAAATTGAACTGATGTGAGTGGCAAAGACTGCCTAAACAAATCAGAGAGATCTAGTAAGATAGGATTGAACCATGCTTAGAACTGAGTACCTGTTGACAGTCGATTGAGACGAATGATGAGGAGCGCTGTCATCATTGTTAAGATTGGTCTGTTTACATGTACCACAACTCAATTTTAATTGGTCAACCCCGAAAGGGTACCCACTGACTGGAGAGCCGTATGCGGGAGACCCGCCTGTACGGTTCGGTGGGAGGGGGAGGCGAAAGCCTTCCCTACCCCAATCATCTTCACAATAGATAGAAGTTGCCGGAGGCCTAATTTAATGTATAGGAAATTCAAAGTTTCAGAGTTGGTTCAATCGTCCGCGATTGAACCGAAACGTTTAGCATGTCTCATATGCTTGGAATAAACCAAAACGTACAGGCCTATGCTAAACGAATGGTTCAATCTACAAGCTTGTCTCGTACTTGATACGTGAATTGAACCAACCTTAGTTGCTGCCAAAGGCAGCATAATTTAAACGTATAGGAATTTGAAACATCGAAAAAAATAGCGGACGGGCCTTGTTGCTCCCGTCCGCTATACACATTCAAAAAATTCAGGTTAGGAAAAATAGACCATACAGAATCTATTAAAGAACAACATCCTCATCTTTAATCAACCTTATTTCTTCAACAGTAACTGATCCTTTACCGATTGTAGCTTTGGCCTCAGCTGTGCCTTCCTGTACAGAGGTATCTGTATCGATCATAGCCTGAACCTCGATGAGATGATAGCCAGAGCTAAGGCTACCCGTGATAAAGTTGAACGAGTTGACAGACATCGTGTCCAGAATCAATTCAATTTCTTCTGGCAGGAGACACTCTTCATCGATAGTAATAGCACCCGTATCAGGATCTGCTGATAAGCATACATTGCCATCTTCATCTGTTAACAGGCCCTGAAGTTTTGCTGTCAACTGCTGTGTCCTGCTTGAGAATACCACTTCCCCTGGATAAGCCTCGACACCATCTACCAGAACACGTACTTTAATTGAGGCAGTGGCGGATGAAGTATCGCTTTGTCCTGCCTTGCTTTTAACAAGCGTTTGGGTATAGAGACAGCACTCAAGGGAAGCATCTACAAATAAGCATTTCTGCTCTGAGGTATGTACTCCATTAGATAATATAGTTGTCCAAACTGGCTCAGTTCCAACTTCCTCGTATTCATGCTTTTTAAAGAATTCAAAATAGCCATAGCAGTACCTGTAATGATCTTTTGTAGGGGCGAAGCATTTGCTGTTACTGGCTTAAATACCATCTTATATTTTAGACATCAAATGCTTCGCCTCTGCAGCGGTCACAAACAAAATCCGATAGGATGAAGAGCTTATAATAGTGATCTAACTCATAAGCAATGAGAACATATTAAGCCATTGATACCATCTGCTAAGCCAGGAGGTAGAAGACGTACAACAAACGTCTACAAAGTACATAATGTCATTTTGTATCTGTTGAATATAGGATGTCCAAGGAAATTCTTATCTCATGATTTTCTAAAATGGCAGACTGTTTATGAGTATGATTCCTCTACCAGTGAAATGATGATTTATCTTGCAATGATCCATATTATGGTTCGACGTGTAGCCTATTTTCTTTACTTCTCAGACAGTCTCTAAGTAGCCGTCTTCCTCTCGTGGGGGTATTAGGGGGTATTTAAAATGGAGATAAAAGTTTACAACTAGGTAGGGCTGGCATTGTCAGCCAAAATAAATCCCATGATTCCAAATGGAAGCCCTTTTCAAAAGACGATATGCTGAGAAATATCATTTTTTCAATACATGAAGGAGATTGTTATAGTCATCAGTCCAGATTCTCATACCGGGGTGCGAGGGGATTTCGTTTGCAACACTCTTAATTTCCGATAATTCCAGAAATTGCTGATCAGCAGTTATTAACACCCATTGAGAACTGTATAGTTGATCCTTGTTTTTCTCCTTATCTTCTTTTTTGTCATCGATTAAGACGCAACTCTTGCCAAGCGCCCTACTCAATTGTTCCACAACTGGACTGAGATTAAGATGATGATTAGATATATGAATTGCTAGAACACTATTTGGTTTGAGATGCCTGAAATACAGTTCAAAGGCTTGTTGGGTCAGGAGATGAATAGGTATCGAATCGCCAGAAAATGCATCAACAGCAAGCAAATCAAATTGTTGACTCGCTTCGCATTCCATGGAAAGCCGCCCATCGCCGATAACGATGTTGATATTTTCATCTTTTTCTGAGATGTAATAAAAGTAACGTTTTGCAATTTCTTTAACAGTAGGGTTGATTTCGTAGAAAAGGAATACATCTTCCCTTCTAGCATAGGAAGCAAGAGAACCGACTCCTAGCCCAATAGTTCCAATCTTTACAGGACCTTTTTTCTGTAATACTAATATGGCTCTTCCAACCCCCGATGTATCTGAATAGTATAAAAGAGGTTTCTTTCTCCGATTCAATCTTGTAAACTGGTTGCCATGATTTATGGTACCGTGTATTAGACTGCGATATTCGCCTTCAGTTCCCTTTGCATATTCTCTAACTCGCAGTGTGCCATAAAAGTTCCTTTCATTCAATAAAGAGCATGCTGCGTAGTCTTTAACATACATTATGCCGGCTAAGAATACACAAGTCACAAGTACCATTGACAGTATACTAATCATCCTCCTATGGTGATTTAAAAGAAAAATTAGAATTGAACAGAGGAGAAGTCCAACAGGGAGTTCGAAATATCCAGGGAAAATATTGGGTGCCAAAAGTCCCACAGTTACCCCGCCCAATGCACCTCCTAAGGAAAGAAACAGATAAAATGAGGTAAGATATTCCGGCGCTGGTTTGCGGGCAGCCAGTTCACCATGACAGAACATGCAACATAAAAAGAGACCCGTGCAGAATACCGGTATTACAATTTTAAGATTTTTACCGGCTCCCCAATATACAAGGCTGCATGCCATTAGCCCGATAATTATATAAAGAAACCATACATATATTTCTCTATGGTACCAGCTATTGTAATTGAAGCAGAGAATAAAAGTCAGAAGATACAGACAAAGAGGTAATACCCAGAGAAAGGGAATGGGCGCTATATTCTGTGTCAGATGATTGGTAATTGATAGCAATAAGACTGAGGCACAGGTGGAAAGGATAAGCCAGAGCATTTTTTCTCTAACTGTTGGTGGACTAGTTATATGTTCAGATGAAACAAGGTGATCCATGGAGCTGTTTTTCTCTTTATTCTTTCTTTTGAGATTATTGAAATTTAGAAAAAGGCATAAAATTAGGAATATTCCATATAACATCGACCAGCCAAGGGATTGATATCTAAGTGTGATATTGGGTTCAATCAAGAACGGATATACAAGGAGACCCACAAGTGATGCAAGGTTAGAAAGGGCAAAGAGTCGGTATGGTAAAACCGTCTTATAAGTTCCAGCATACCATACTTGAACGAGGGGACTGGTTGTTGATAGCAGAAAATACGGTAATCCCACAGAACAGGAAAGGAGGCCTAATATTTGTAAGATGGGTTGTTCTCCACTTGTTGATTTCCAATATATGCTAGGGCTTATCGGAAGTACAAGAAGACTTATAAGAAGCAGAACAGCATGAATGATGACTTGCGTCCGGGCAGAAAACCGATTAATGAGCAAGTGGGCATAAATATAACCGCCTAGGAGAACGATCTGAAAAAATACCATGCAGGTAATCCAAACTGCCGCAGAACCCCCAAACCATGGCAGGATCATCTTAGCGATCATTGGTTGTATCTGAAATAGCAGAAATGCACTAAGAAATATGGCTATGAAATATATCGGCATATATCTAAAAATATAGCAATCCGACTTATGAATAATTGAATTGAACCCACTTTTAAAACGTAATCAATTCTCATTATGTTGCAAACCCGGACCGGAGCAGAGATATATGAAAAAATGCGAAAGTATTATTCTATTGAAGATAATTAAACCAGCCAAAAACGACCCTTTGGATAATATCATTATTATTCCGTATTATTCCGATGCGAGAGAATCAACCCTATTAGAAGAGGATATCCTAATTGATGCTTCTGCTATTTCTATATTCTCATGGGCTTTTACAAAATAACTAGGTTTGATCTCAATAGCCTTTTCAAAGGCACTACGTGCTTCTTTAAATTTTTGTTCCTTCATGTAAATGTATCCGATATTATTATATGCGCTTGCTTCATCTCCGCCCTTTTTAAATGCCTTGAGTGCCTCCTCATGCCTTCCCAATTTGCATAAGGCCAGCCCAAGGTTGTTATAAAGCTTAGAATTTGTAGGTTCTATCGTTAACGCCTTGTTCAGGGCTTCAATCGATTTTTTATACTCTCCCTTTAAATAATATGACATTCCAAGATTATTGAGGAGGGTGCTGGAGTTTGGATTGAGACCAAGGGCTTCCTGATATGCTTGGACGGCCGGTTCAAATTTACCCTGACGGTCGTAGATTATTCCAAGAAAAGTGTGGGATTGCCACAGCTTTGGATTAAGCCGTACAGCCTGCTGAAAGTTTTCTTCTGACCTATTGAGTTCGTTTTTTGTAAAACATACTATTCCCTTACCCTCAAATGCAAGGGCATTCTTAGGGTCAATTTTCAGAACTTCATCAAATTCTTTTACCGCCTCGTCAAGCATTCCCCTCTTTAATAAGAGCTGCCCTATCTTATTCCTCACACCCGTTTGGTTCTTATCCATATTAATTGCCTTACTATATTGAATAAAGGCCATTCCAAGGTTACCCTGTTTCAGGTAATCATCTCCTAATGACTCGTAACCCTCTTTTGTCATCTCAGGAATTTTTTTTGAAATCTCTTTTTCCATCTCCATGGAGACCTTTTGTTTTTGAAATTCCAGCATTTTTCTATATTCATTCTGTTCTTGTAAAATTTTTTGCTGGCTTTTCTGCGTTGCGCACCCCGACATGCCTCCTATTGCTATAAAGAGAAAAAGTCCGGTAAAAACACAAAGACCTGAAGATTTGATGATGGGATTCAAATGTATGGTAAACAGCCTTTTTATTAAACATCCTTTTTCTTTATTTATTATCATATTACATCTCCTTTTTAATAAAATATCCGGAAAAATTCGAATATCGAAATTCGAAACAAATCCTAAATTCTAATGTTTGAATGTCCAAAACATAGGAACCACAAATTGCACAGATTTCACAGGGCTAGGTAAACATGAGGGATGAGAGACGAGAGATGAGAGACGAAAAACCGTTCGTCGTCCATCGTCTCTCTTCTCTCGTATTTTTTTCATTAGAAAAATCCTTTCTATCATCTATGTAATCTGCGAAATCTGTGGTTTCAAGTTTTATTTGAATTTGTTTCGGATTTCGTGCTTTGGGTTTTGGTTTTTCCGGCTCGTTCCGGTTAGGGGTTATAATAAAGATCTGCCAGCTATTAATGGCAGTAAAACATCCTATATACCTGGGTAAGTGCAGGTCCTAAAATAACAACAAAAAGGGAAGGAAAAATAAAGAAGATCAAGGGAAATAATAATTTTAATGGCAGCTTAACGGCTTTTTCCTCTGCCCTTTGGCGTCTTTGTACCCTCATGAAATCAGAATGGATCCTTAATGCCTGGCCTATACTCGTGCCAAACTTGTCTGTCTGAACTAACAAAGTTACTAAGTTATTCACATCTTCTACCCCCGTTCTACGGGCAAGATTTTTTAATGCATCTCTGCGTGTCTTTCCTATTTTCATCTCCTTATTAAATAGCTTCAGTTCCTCACTGATTATCTTGTTGCTTATCTTCATTTCCTCACCAACACGGTCTAATGCGGCATCCAGACCCATTCCAGCCTCAACGCATACAACCAGGAGGTCGAGTGCATCAGGGAAACTTTCGAGTATCTTTTCCTTTCTATTAGCAGCCTTTATTCGGAGCCATATGCTTGGTAAATATGAACCAATTAACGCAAGGAAAACAATAATTACTATAGGGAAAAATGATCCAAGGGGTTTTGATACAAAAACCTTGAAAAGCAAAAAACCTATTGTAGGCATCAGGAACGTACAGAGGGCTTTAGATCCAAAATAGATAATCGATGCATTGCTGTTCCGGTATCCAATATTTGATAAACTTTTCTGAATCTTGGAGATATCTTCTTCATTCTTAGGTTTTGCGATATTTCCAAATATGTTTGAAATGTTTAGAAAGTACTGCCCAAATTGTTTTTGTAAACCTGATGTATAATGATTATAGGTAACAGATTTTGATCCCACGCTATCTCCCTCATATTGAATTTTTTCCATGAGTTTACGGCGTTCTGTGAGGGATTTTAAAGAAAAGAAAATCATGACTGCAAAAAGTATTATGCAAATAAACAGGGCAATTGGTATGAGAAAAATGATATCCATAATAGGGCCTCTTTATACTTTTATAGTGATAATTTTTTTCATTACGAATATTCCTATGAATGTCATAACAATAGAGAATGCAACAAGCATCTTTCCGAGAGGATCAGCGATGAGGTTTTTTATATAATTCGGACTAACGATGGAGAGTGAAAAAGCAACAAAAATTGGAATGGCAATTAATATAACGGCGGACAATTTCCCTTCAGCAGATAAGGCACGAATACGGCTTTGAAGCTTGAACCTCTCACGTATCAAATAACTGATGTTTTCCAGGATCTCAGCAAGATCTCCACCAGTCTCTCTTTGGATAGTAACAGAGATTGCAAAAAATTTCAGATCATCGCAGTCAATACGTTCTGTAAGGTTTATTAGCGCTTCTTTCATACCGACGCCAAAATTAATCTCATTGAGTACCCTTGCGAATTCACTGCCTACGGGATCGCCAAACTCCTGTGCCACCATCTGTATCCCTCCCGAAAAGGCATGTCCTGCCCTTAATGACCGTGCAATCAGATCAAGGGCCTCCGGTAATTGCTGCTCAAATTTTTTGATCCTCTGGTTCTTTTTTAAAGAAATGTAAAAAAATGGCAATACACCAGCAGCAAACGCTGCAAGAAGTGAGACAAGATTGTTTTTCATCGTATATGATGTAGCAAGAAAACCAAAGAATGCCATGGCTAATGAAGTTAGGAGGAAGATGCCGAGAGGATATTGGAGATTAGACTGCTGCAGGATACGGTCAATCTTTTGCATGAAGGGGATATCAGAGAGTATATTGTGAAGCCAGGGAACGCTGCTTAATGGCCTCGTTTTCCGTGTAATATCGATAGCAGGTTTTCCATATGTCTGCGCCGAAAGTGTTTTTAACTGCTCCCGAACCCTCTTCGAATCAGAATTTTGTTTGATAAGAACATAAGCCCCAACAGCTATCAATATAATAACAAGAAAGATAGCGGCACTAATAATGATACCCATGTGTTTACTCCCTAATTAAAATTGAGTTTGTTGCGTTAATTGCTGAGTTTATTGAGTTTAATAACGCAGTAACCCATAAACCCGATAACCCGATATACTTAAATCACTTTACGGGAACCAAAAACATCCTTTGGCAGTTGTACGCCATATGCATTGAACTTCTCGATAAAACGCGGAAAGACATTAGCAATTTCGAATCTTCCTTTTACCCTTCCGTTCTCATCTAAACCATCCTGTGTAAAGGAAAAGATTTCCTGCATTGTTATTATGTTTCCTTCCATACCGGTAATTTCCTGAAGACTCACTAATTTCCTACTCCCGTCAACATGGCGCGAGACCTGAAGTATGATGTGAATAGCAGAACTGATGTACCGCCTTATTGCCTCATTCGGTATATTGAGTCCTGCCATAAATACCAGGGTCTCTAATCGCAAAAGGGCGTCACGCGGAGAATTGGCGTGAATGGTGGTTAGAGATCCCTCATGCCCGGTATTCATCGCCTGCAGCATATCCAGCACTTCAGCTCCCCTTACCTCACCCACGATAATCCTGTCGGGACGCATCCTGAGGCTGTTTCGGACAAGGTCCCGCTGGGTAACCTCTCCTTTTCCTTCTATATTTGGAGGGCGTGTTTCTAAACGTACCACATGCTCTTGTTTTAGCTGAAGTTCTGCAGAATCCTCAACGGTTATGATCCTCTCATGCGAAGGGATAAACCGGGAAAGCACATTTAACATGGTTGTCTTTCCTGTACCGGTTCCTCCGGAGATTAAAACGTTCAGTTTTGCAGCTACAATGCCTCTTAATATCTCGCCAATTTCAGGGGTTAATGTTTTTAACGTAATCAAATCTTCCAGTTCCAATGGAATAACAGCAAAGCGCCTGATCGATAACATGGGACCGTCTATGGCAAGGGGGGGGATGATGGCATTGACTCGTGATCCATCGGGTAATCTGGCATCTACCATGGGACATGATTCATCAATACGGCGTCCTACAGCGGATACAATCCTGTCAATGATGTTTTTCAAATGGGTATCATCTTTAAACCTGGCGCCTGTCGATTGTAATTTTCCATATCTTTCTACATATATATGTCTATGGGTATTGACGAGGACATCAGTGACCGTTGGATCGTGCATGTATGGTTCTATAGGTCCCAGTCCAAGCACTTCATTCTGTACTTCTTCAATAAACTGCTCTTTTTCCTTAGCATTAAGAGGAATAGTAAAATTATCTTCCGATAATATCCTTTCAATCACCTTGAGAATTTCCCGCTTCAGCATATCCTGATCGAGTGAACCGATGAGTGACAGATCGAGGATCTCTACAAGCCGTTCATGTACTTTGGTTTTTAATTCAAGTAATTCATTTGATACTAAGGAGGTCTTTGGTTTTTCATCTACATATGTCAGGTATTTTGTGTTCATAGGTTGTGGATTCCATTATTTTGGGTTAAATATAGATGTGAAAGAGAAAGCACCTTTTTCTCTTTTTTTACCGTTGCCTTTCAAAAAGATATGTGTATTCTTTAACTCTTCCGGTTCTGGAAAAAGTAAAGCCAGATCTCGAAACTTTTTAAAAATTTCTGTTCCTTGTGATGTGGTACAGATGGGTTTCCCCTGGTTGATAGCATTTGTTGCAACCTTGTATACATTCGGAATACAGCAGAGGATCTTTTGATTCAGACTCTCTTCTACGTCCTTTATGGAGATATCTGAGTTTTTGTAAAAACGGTTTATGATTATTCCAATATTTTCTTCGTATGGATACCCGCGTTTCCGGAACGTATTCTGGAGTCTTTTGACATTGATGATGCACGGAAGGCTTAGTAAACAGACAAGGAGTACCATATTTGATATTTTCATGACCACCGTAGAATTACCATCAAGTGATTGTCCGCCATCGATGATGATATAATCAAACATTGTTTGTATTAACTTCAGGAATGTTGCCAGTGCCTGTGGATTCGGTGTATAGTTATCAGCTAGTTCGGTTGGAGATGGCAAGACATAAATCCCTGAAGAATGTTTGGAAAGGATACTTGTTATATAGGTGGTATCCAGGCGGGAAATATTTTTCATTACCTCAATCCAACTGAAAGTAGGTTCTATATTTAAATGTGCTGATATTTCACCAAAGAGGGGATTCAGGTCTATTAGAGCAACCGAAGGTTTATCCTCTAATCCTGCAAGGCTGATTGCCAGATTTACTGCTACGGTAGTTGTTCCAACCCCACCCTTACTTCCAAATATATCAATGATCTTTCCCTTTTTTACTGCCTCTTCTGTTTCTGTTCCCCTTTCGTTTTGTCCTTTTATTTTTAAAAGTGATTTCCTCACATCTTCTGTATTGATTGGCTGTGGAAAAAATCCCTTTATGCCAAGATTCAATGCCTCAATAAGGATTTCCGGATTTGTTACTGAAGAGGTCAAAAAGACATTTTTGGTAATCCTGGACGTTTGAAGTGTATGAACAAATTGTAGGTCTTTTTTATAATCTTCCCCGATTTCCAGGATTACAAGATCATAAAAACCAGGATCTTGGAGGTGCAACTGTTTTGAGTAGGAATGGAATCCTTTTAGTGATGAGATAGCACCTTCCAGGTCTTCCATCACCTTCTGATCTTTTATTTCTAATAATGCGGATACGGTGTTTTCGGACATATTAAGCGCTCCTTTATTTAACAAGTACAGGTATCTTTGCCAGAACACCAAAATTTTCTCCACCGGTAGTACCTACAGGCTCATGGGGGTTGCAGTCTGGTTTAAAATAAATACTTTTTTTTGCATATGGGGCATCGGTCCCATCAACATTTTGTAAATCAAAATGGTCAACAAAACTATTCCATCGGCCTTCTCCGCTAGGATTATCAGATGACCAATCACCCATTTGAGTAGGTGCATTTGTATAGCTAGGGTCTTCTCCCGCATCGGTTATCCATAGAATGTTGACATTCACTGCACCTACTACAGTTTCACAAGTACCAACGTTATTGCCAGGGCACGTCACTACTGGCAGGGTAAGGTTCCATGGTACAATCTTTCCTGTTGTATCTTCCCAACATTTTATCAAGTCATTAAAGGCGGATTGTATCTCTCCTCCATTTGTTGCAATACTCTCGCCAAGATAGATCATATCAGGATTCCCTTCTCCACACACGAGACCTCTTACTGCAGGAGCATTAGTACCACCTTGGCATGGATTGTCCTGGTTAAAATCGGTCCAGCCTCCCGTCTCAGAACTTGTAACTGATTGGCCGCTATTTATCATACGTCCGATAGAGCACTGATATGTATCATTAATTAAAATACTATCCTTACAAATGACAATAGGCTGGTCAACGTCAAACGGCGCTAGTGTTCCCGCAAAACCAATATATGCAGTTGCCTCTGCACTCTTTACAAAACTGTCAAAACCAATAATTTTGGCAAAGAAGGATGATGCGGGGGTTGTTTCCCTTCTTGCCTTTACCCTGACGGCATTAATGAAATTTGGATCATTATCCAATTCTTCAGTGGATCTACCCCAGAGTTCAACAGGTTCCAGAGAGCTATTGGGAGTAAAAGTCCTGGTTGCAAAACTCCAATGACCTCTCTCCACATCCCCACTATTTCCTCCAGACCAGTTAACATCAACGGCATTCCCTTCACTGATGTTTGCAGTAGCCGCATCATACGCAATCTGATTTGCACCTTCATTTACCGTACCATCCTCATTGTGAAGAAATCTTGCCCCTGCCAGCGCACCTGCATCGGCTGCATCTTGCAGTTCATTGCGCACAACATAGAGGTGGCCCAGGTCAACAGCAAGTGCTGCAAAACTGATGAGCATTACTATTGATATGGCGATTATTATTGCGACAGCCCCACGCTCTTCTTTTAATCTTGAATGTAGTTGGAAATATGTTTTCATAGTCTTTCTCTTTCTTTTATAAGTTAGGCTGCCTTTGGCAGCAACTTCTGAATGTTTACATGTTTGGCTGCTTGGTGCTTGTTTCTGAGATACGCCATGTATAGAGACGCCTCACTATAGAGATGCCCCACCGGGGACGTCTCTACTACACTGTCAACATTATTTGTAACGGTATGTGAATAACCAAAAGAGGTATA
>CAZPUD010000040.1:0-20140 GCA_964589115.1 uncultured candidatus Brocadiaceae bacterium
GGATATCTTTTAAGGAAGTTAAAAGTGGTGTGTTTATCTTTGATTGTCCGTCAAATCGGCAATTTAAACCAAAAAGACATGCACTAACTAAAATCATGTGGTACGACAAGATTAAAATAAGGAAGGTAAAAATAATAAATATAAAAATTTCAACATAATATAGAACTAAAGTCAAGAGGAATCTAAACCGAGGGAGTTTTAATTTGACAATAAGAAGCTTTTCGCTATAATAGAAAGGCTTAATGTTATATAATATATGCTGATAATACTTTATAATGACTGAAAGGTGAGAATATTTGCGTAGCGAAAAAATAACAAAAGGCCTCGAACGCGTTCCCGCTAGAGCGCTTTTATATGCGACAGGTCTAAGCCGGGAAGACTTAGGAAAACCATTCATTGGTATTGCTAGCAGCTTTACCGATCTTATACCCGGGCACGTACACATGCGTGCATTGGAACGTGCTATTGAAAAGGGGGTTCACGCTGGCGGCGGTGTTAGTTTTATTTTTGGTGTTCCGGGTATTTGTGATGGAATTGCAATGGGACACGAGGGTATGCGTTATTCACTTGCCTCTAGAGACCTTATAGCTGATATTATCGAATGTGTGGTCAATGCCCATTGTTTAGATGGATTAATAATGTTGACAAATTGTGATAAGATCACGCCGGGTATGCTGATGGGTATTGCCAGGATAGATATTCCTGGAATCGTTGTAACTGCGGGTCCGATGCTTTCCGGTCGCTATGGTAAGCAAAAGCTGTCTCTTGTAAAGGATACCTTTGAGGCGGTTGGAAGGAGACGTAAGGGGGAAATCAGTGATGATCAATTATCCTGTTTAGAAATGGATGCATGTCCTGGACCAGGCTCATGCCAGGGGCTCTATACTGCTAATACAATGGCATGTGTTTCTGAGGCGTTGGGGATGTCTTTGCCAAGATGTGCAGCATCGCTGGCGATTTCTTCAGAAAAGGAACGGATCGCTTATAAAAGCGGACAGCAAGTGGTGGAACTTGTTAAAAAAGGTATTACTGCAAGGAAGATTATGACGCAAGGGGCCTTCGATAATGCGATTATGGTTGATATGGCATTGGGTGGTTCAACAAATTCATGTTTACATATACCTGCTATTGCAAAAGAGTCTGGTATAGACCTCAGCTTAAAATCGATTGATACAATTAGCGCAAAGACTCCTCATATTGCTAGTTTACAGCCTGGAGGTGAATTTTTACTTGAGGATTTATACTATGCGGGCGGTATCCCTGCTGTTCTGAAACGGTTATACAATGATTTAAACGATTGCCCTACTGTTAGCGGTTTAAGTATAAAGGAAATCGCACAAGCAGCAGAGGTTTATGATGAAGATGTTATTAGAACGAAAGAGAAGGCATATCACCCGGAGGGTGGAATTGCTATCCTATATGGGAATTTATCGCCGAACGGTGCTGTTGTTAAACAGAGTGCTGTATCTGAAAAGATGCTAAGGTTTAAGGGTACAGCGAAGGTATTTGATAGTGAAGAAACTGCTATGAGTGCAATTATGGGATCACAGATTGGAAAAGGTACAGTGGTAGTAATTAGATATGAGGGTCCGCGAGGCGGACCCGGAATGAGAGAAATGCTGGCTCCAACAGCAGCACTTGTGGGGATGGGATTAGATGAATCTGTAGCGTTAATTACCGATGGGCGATTCTCTGGTGGTACGCAGGGTCCGTGTATCGGACATGTATCCCCTGAGGCTATGGCTGGTGGCCCGATTGCTTTTGTAAAAGATGGCGATGAGATAATTATAGATATTCCCAATCGGAAATTAGAGTTAAATGTTGCAAATGAAATACTTGCAAAACGTAAGACCGGCTGGGTGCAACCTAAACCCAGGATAACGTACGGTATGTTGGCTAAATATGCAAAATGTGTGACATCTGCTGATAAAGGGGCAGTATTAGAAGTATAATAAAAAACTTGTTGTTCAGGGATGCTACCCGGTAGTGTAATGGTAACACTAGAGATTTTGGCTCTCTTATTGGAGGTTCGAGTCCTCCCCGGGTAGCCATTATATTTTACAGGAAGAAATAAAGTTTGGCGATTTTTGTATTTTTAGCATGATAAAAAATGGTAAAAACTACAGCGATTATTCTTGCGGCGGGGAAAGGGACGCGTATGCGATCCTTAAAACCCAAAGTACTACACGAAGTATGTGGGATAACCCTTTTAGAATGCGTTATTGAAGCCGTACAACAGTCGGGGATTTCGCCAGTTATTGTAGTTGTTGGAGATAAAAAAGAAGCTGTAAAAAAGATACTTGAAGGAAGGCCTGTTGAAATTGTTGAGCAACGAGAGCAATTGGGAACTGCACATGCTGTTCTCTCTGCTAAGCATCTTCTTTCTAATACAGAAGGTGCCGTTTTAGTATTAAATGGGGACACCCCTCTTATCAAACCGCAAACATTGAAAAGGTTGACTTCTGCAAACAATGAATCGTATGCAGATATGACACTGCTGACGGCGTGCTTGGATAAACCACTAGGATACGGTCGAATTTCCCGGGATTCCGATGGTAATATAAAAGGAATTGTAGAAGAAAATGATGCTAGTACGGAGGAATTAAGGGTAAAAGAGATTAATGTTGGCATGTATGTATTTAGAGTGGAATCGCTTTTGGAAGGTCTGGGGGAAATTGTTCCACATAATAAAAAAAATGAGTTTTATTTAACCGATGTTATATCTATCTTTTACCGTAAAGGGAAAAAGATAAATGAAATTAAAAGTTCGAATACTGACGAAGTACTGGGAATAAATACCCAATCTGAGTTAGCAAAGGTCAACCGGATAAGACATAGTGAAATACTGCTTTCTCACATGGATCAAGGCGTAACGATTTTAGACTGTGCAAGTACGTTTATTGAAAATCATGTCAAAATTGGTGAAGGAACAACGATTTATCCTTTCACTTATATCTGTAAAAATGTGGTGATTGGTCAACGATGCAGTATTGGGCCCTTTGTATATATAAGGCCGAACAGGGAAATAAGTAACGATATAGAGATAAGGAATACGATTGAAAGGTAAGAGTTTTTTTCAAAGAAAAGGATAAAATGGATAAAAAAAGAAGACTGGAGGAAATAGATCATTTAAAGATTTTTTCCGGGAATGCAAATTCTGTACTTGCAAAAAAGATTTGCGAACACTTGTCGATTAAACTCGGAGATGCTTATGTAGGGCGTTTTCCCGATGGGGAAATCGATCTGAAGGTAAACGAGGATGTTCGTGGAGCCGACGTATTCTTAATACAGCCAACATGTCCGCCGGTTAATGAGAACCTGGCTGAATTATTAATCTTTATAGATTGTTTAAAGAGGGCATCAGCCGCGCGTATCACGGCAGTATTGCCATATTATGGTTATGCAAGAAAAGATAGAAAAGACGAGGGGAGGGTGCCGATAACGGCAAAATTGGTAGCAAACCTCATCACGGAAGCAGGTGCTGACCGTGTACTTACCGTTGACCTGCATGCTGCCCAGATACAGGGATTTTTTGATATTCCGGTAGATCACCTGTTTGCCTTTCCGGTAATTTCAAAATATTTTGAAAGGTTAAAATCGAGTGATCTCATAGTGGTAACACCCGATGTTGGCGGTATAAAGCTAGCGAGAAATTATTCTAAGAAACTGGGTATAAAAATGGCGATAGTTGATAAGCGAAGGGTAGGGCCGGAAGAGACTGAGGTCGGATTTGTTATCGGGGAAGTAAATAACAAAAATGTAATAATGATAGATGATTTAATTGCTACAGGGGGGTCAATTGTACAAGCAGCAAACGTACTTAAGGAAAGGGGTGCAAGAGATATTTATGTAGGTACTACACATCCCGTACTCTGCGGGAATGCAGTAGAAAAGTTATCTGCTGCACCAATTAAGGAAATTGTAGTTACCGATTCTATACCGCTTACAGAAAAGGCAAAGGGTTCTGATAAATTTAAGGTATTATCTATCTCCGGGCTTTTAGGAGATGCAATTATGAGAATTCACCGTCATGAGTCGGTTAGTTCTCTCTTCGTTTATTAATTTTATGTTTCAGGAGTAGAATGGATGGAAATTTTAGAAATAAATGTAGAAAAAAGAGCAGTAAAAGGAAGTAAGGCAGCAAAAAAACTTAGAGGAAATGGACAAATCCCGGCGATACTTTACGGCCACAAAGTAGATAACATTATGCTTTCTCTTAAAGGGGCCGATTTTATCCGTATACTCAATTCCGGAACAAGGACAATTCGTTTAACCTATGATAACAAAAAGGAATCTGCGCTTATCAAGGATGTTCAATACGATAATATCTTGGACTGCGTACTTCATGTAGATTTTTCCCGAATTGATCTGGATGAAAAGATTAAACTGCGGGTGCCGGTTGAATTATATGGGGAATCTGTTGGTGTGAAGGAGGGCGGCGTATTAACACATATCATGAAAGATGTAGAAATAGAGTGTCTTCCAACTGCCATACCGGAGAAAATAAAGGTAAATATATCGGAATTGGGTTTAGGTAAGGCAATCCATGTCAGAGAGTTGCCTGTATTGGAAGGGATTCAATATATATCAGATGCAGAAATGGTTGTTGCTTCTGTTCATCAGGTTGCAGCAGAGAAAGCTGTATCAGAGGAGGAGTTGTTGACTGAACCTGAAGTTATTACCAGGAAGCCAAAAGAAGGAGAAGAAGAAACAGAATCTGCGAAATAGGGTTGATTTGGTATTACTTCATGAAAATTATCGCTGGCTTGGGCAATCCTGGAGAAAAGTATTTAAAAACGAGGCACAATTTAGGTTTTATGGTAATTGATCGGTTTGCACAGCAGATTGATGCGAAATGCGATCAAAGGAAATTTCAATCCCTCTTTTGTAAAATAACAAAGGAACAGGAAGAGATTATTTTATTAAAGCCACAAACATTTATGAATTTAAGTGGCGCTGCCGTAAAAGAAGCTACAGATATGTATCGATGTGAACTACAAAACCTCATGGTCATATGTGATGATCTGGATCTACCCTTGGGAAGAATACGTATTAAGTGTGGTGGTGGTTACGGGGGACATCGTGGTTTAAAATCTATTGGAGCTTACTTAGGATCAACAGATTTTCCCCGTTTAAGGATTGGTATAGGCAGACCAGTGGTGGGAGATCCAAGGAATTATGTTTTGTCTGTATTCTCAAAAGAAGAGGAAGCCATAGTGGTTAAAGTTATAGAAAATGCCTGTCGGGCATTAATGGTTTGGGTTTTTGAGGGTATTGAAGTATGCATGAATAGATTTAACTAAATAATATAATGAAATTATTTTTCTTAATATTTGTAATGTGATTTGTAAACATAAAGTAGGAGGAAAAAAATTGAGGATGTATGAGGCGTTGTTTTTAATAGATAATACACATGCTAACATGGAGTGGGATAATGTTGTAAAACATATCCATGATATTTTGCAAAAGAATGGGTCAGAGATTTTGAAAACTGAAAAATGGGGTGAAAAAAAATTAGCATACAAAATCAAAAATCATAAACGTGGGACTTATCTCTTGATTCATTTTAATGCTAAAAATACAGCTATTGCAACAATCAAGAGGGATTTCCAGCTTTCTGATTATATTATTCGTTCTCTGATAGTAAGAGACGACAAGATTGAAGAATTGTCCCAAATAGGCACAACTGAGGGAACAATTGATAAAGTGACTGAAAAAATACCTGAAGTGACTGAAGAAGAACCAGTGGAAGAAGGTAATGATATACCTTCTGATGTTAAAGAAAGTGTATAGAGTTTCAAAAGCTGAGACCTCTCCTACTTAGGCAGTTTCTGAATCAAGTACGTTCTTAAAATGCATGAAAATGCATTATAAAGTAGTTTTATAAAAGGATTTTTTCAAGGAGTAAGGTTATGGCAAGCCTTAATAAAGTATTTCTTATGGGGAATCTTACGAGGGATCCGGAGCTTCGATATACCCCGGCAGGGTTAGCTGTTGCAAGTTTTGGAATAGCAATCAATAGGGCATGGACCGCTAAAACAGGAGAGCAAAAGGAAGATGTATGTTATGTAGATGTTAACATCTTTGGGCGCAGAGCGGAAGTGGTAGGTGAATATTTTAGCAAAGGGAATCCCATTTTTATTGAAGGCCATTTGCAGTTCCATCAGTGGGAAACTAAAGACGGGCAGAAAAGAAGCACACTCCGCGTTACTGCAGAAAACTTCCAATTCATTGGGGGACAAACAAAGCGTTCCACTGAAGGTGTAGGTGTATCCTCTAAAGAGAGTAAATTGCCAACGGAACCAATGTCTGAAGATGTTAATCTTGATATTAACAGTGAAGATATACCATTTTAGGAATATTTGTTGGATTTTATAAAAGGATAAGGTTAGATGAGTAAAAAAAGACTTAATAAAGCAAGTAAATGCCGGTTTTGTAGAATGGGAATTGAAGAAGTAGATTACAAAGATATACAAAATTTACAAAAACTTACAACAAGTCAAGGAAAGCTCTTTTCCAGAAAACGATCAGGAAATTGTGCCCGACATCAACACTCAGTAAAGCTTTCTGTTAAAAGAGCAAGATTTATGGCACTGCTTCCCTACGTTGCTTAGATATTACCAAAAGTAGTTTAATACCTTGCTGCAAACTTGTGTGTTCTGCAAATATGTGATTTGTTATTGCAAATAGTTAATGGTTTTACTACTTCTTTAAAAGATCAAATTTATTAATATATATTATTGTAATGCGCTGGCCCTGCCAGATAAGGAGAGTTGATGTATGGAGTTGTTATTAAAGAAAAATGTGGATAAATTAGGTAGGATTGGTGATATTGTAAAGGTAAAAAAGGGTTATGCCAGGAATTATCTGCTCCCCAAAGGATTCGCAACAACTGTTTCTCCAGAGAATTTAAAGCAAATAGAAAAAGAAAAGATAAAAATGGAATTACAGTTAAGAGAAGAAAGAGAACGGTTGATGGGGGTATTGGAAAGGATCTCGGACGCCTCTTGTACCATTCCTGTAAAGGCCAATGAAGAGGGCAGGCTTTTCGGTTCTGTTACGGCTGCTCAAATCGCAGAAGCATTAACAAAGGAGGGATTCCCGGTAGATAAGGAAATGATAAAATTAGACAATCCGATAAAAGTTTGTGGTGTATACGATGTTGTGATCGCTCTAAATATGGAATTGCAAACTAAATGTAAGGTGTCGGTGGTAAAAGAAGAGAATATTGATCAGTCAGAAAAGGCTTAACCGAGCAAGTCGGAAGAGTACCCGCTCAGCACTGGCAGAATTTACTATACAATCCTTCTTTTTGCATTGCTTCTATTCTCACGTATTTCCGCAGTTTTGGTATTGAGAGATTCAAATATTAGTTTTTGCTAATAATGCTAAAAAATCCTTTTTTAAAATAGTAAGCACTAGTATTCTTATCTGAGAAAATAACGATGTCTGTTAATTCAATTCTTGAACGTACATTACCACAAAGTATAGATGCGGAGATGAGCGTCCTGGGTGCGATGTTATTGGATAACGAGGTGATTAGTCTTGTAGTTCCAATCCTTAATAAACATAGCTTTTACAAAACAGCCCACCAGGAATTGTTTCAGATTGTTTTGGAACTTTACGATAAAGGGCAGGCGGTTGATTTAGTTATTCTTAGAGAAGAATTAAAAAAAAGATCTTTACTGGAAAAGATCGGTGGAATAGAGTACTTACTGGAGTTGGAAGAGGCCGTTCCTACAATAGGAAATGTAGAGTATTATGCAAATATAGTACGTGAAAAAGCTATTAAGAGAAACCTTATTGAAGTTGCAGCTACTATTCAAAAAGAGGCTTTTAATGATACCTTAGATACTGATAATTTATTAGACACATCAGAAAGGGCTATCTTCGATATTACCCAAAAAAAGTTCAATACAGCATCAACTAAACTGAATGAAGTCCTTAAACAAACATTTAGTCGTATTGAAAATCTGCATGATAGACAAAACAGGTTAACCGGTTTATCCACCGGTTTTTATGATCTGGATGATCTCACTTGTGGATTGCAGGCATCGGAGCTTATTATCGTTGCCGCAAGACCAAGTATGGGAAAGACGAGTCTTGCCTTGAATATAGTTGAACATGCCGGGGTAGTTGAAAAGAAACCCGTTGTAGTATTTTCTTTAGAGATGGCAGCACAACAGGTAGCCCAGAACATGCTCTGTTCTTATTCACAGGTGGATGCCCATAAATTACGAATGGGTTTTTTAGATGATAAAGAATGGAGTGACCTTTCATCTGGACTAGGGTCACTCTCTGAGGCTCCAATTTTTATTGACGATACTCCTGGTCTTACTATATTAGAAGTACGTGCAAAAGCGCGCAGGTTGAAAGCGCAGTATGATATTCAGTTAGTAGTTGTGGACTACTTACAGTTGATGGAAGCAACACGGGCTGAGAATCGGCAGCAAGAAATTTCCATAATATCTCGTGGCTTAAAATCGCTCGCACGTGAATTATCAATACCAGTGATTGCTGTGTCTCAGTTAAACAGGTCTGTGGAGGCAAGAGAAGGGCATAAACCGAGGATGTCTGATTTGCGTGAATCAGGGTCAATTGAACAAGATGCCGATGTTATTATTCTTCTACATAGAGATAAGTATTATGACTCTGAAAAAGATGATACAGCAGAACTCATCATTGCCAAACAGCGGAATGGGCCCACAGGAATAGTGAAGTTGGCATTTCGCTCTCATTTTATGCGTTTTGAAAGTTTGGCCTCCGTAGGTAGCAAATGAGATTAAATGAGGTTTTATTGCACGCCGCAAGTATCATAGTTACATTTATGATCTTGTATTTTGGGCATGCAAAAGCCCTTTATTCCCAAACTCAAGGAAAAACTGCACAAACTATTAAAAAAATTGAAGTCAAAGGGAACCAGCGAATTAGTACCGCTGCAATAAAAAGCAGTATCAGGGTGAAAGAGGGTGATCCCTATGATCCTCAATTGGTAAGTCAGGATGTGGATGCTATTTGGTCTTTAGGGTTCTTTGATAATATAGAAGTTGAGCTGGAAGAGATAAAAGACGGACTGAAGCTTATATTTCGTGTCACAGAAAGGGCCGTAATTGATGAAATAAAATTTCAGGGTAACAAGAAGATTAAGACTAAAAAGCTCCAGAAGCAAATTGAGATAAAACAAGGGGATTACTTAAAACCTTATCTCATGAAGCTGGATGAGGATAAGATTAAAGAACTTTATCTAAAAAAATGTTATCCTCTTGCGGAAGTACATGCTGAGATTAAGGTAATTGATGATAAAAATATTGTTGTTTTTAATATTTCTGAAGGTCCTAAAATACGTATTGCAAAAATAAAGTTTCGTGGGAATACGGCTTTTAAGCGAAGAAAACTTCTAAAACAGATGGAAACCCGGCAAAAGCGGTTTCCTGTTTTTATATTTCCAGGACGGTTTGATAAGAAGAAGTTCGAAGCTGATGTAGAAAAAGTAAAAGAATTTTACATGAATAACGGATGGCTGGATGTTGATATCGGCTGGGAAATAACATATAGTGATGATTATAATGAAATGTACATTACCATCCATATAAAAGAAGGGGAAAGGTATTATGTAGAAGGTTTACAGATATATGGGGCAAGTCTGTTTACCGAAGATGAGTTAAAGGAAAAGTTGAAATTGAAAGAAGGCGGCCCTTTCTTCCTGGATGCAGTTGAAAAAGATACATATCAGCTTCGTTTAATTTATGGAGAACAGGGTTATATTTCCGCCATTGTGAAAGAAAAACATACATTTAGCTCAGAAGGGGCTAAGGTCAATATCTCTTTTACTGTAGAAGAACGGGACAGGTATTATATTGAAAAGGTTAAAATAACGGGAAATGATAAAACGAGAGATAATGTTATTCGAAGACAGTTAACATTTTATCCGGGTGAAAGATTAGATACGGAAAAGATACGGGATAGTCAGAGGCGCCTTACGAACACAGGATATTTCGATATGGAATCAGGTGTGCCTGCAGGGATTAATTTTGAACCTGGTTCCGAACCTGATAAGCAAAATATCCTGGTAGAGGTAAAAGAAGGAAGGACAGGGTTATTGAGATTTGGTGGTGGTTATGGTGCAAATGTGGGAGCCTTTGGCGATATTTCTTATACCGATAGAAATTTTGATATTTTTGATCTGCCAAAAAGCTGGGAAGATTTCATACAGGGTAATGCTTTTCGCGGTGCCGGAGAAATATTAACTTTACGGTTCAGCCCTGGCTTTCAGAGAACGGAAATCCTTATCTCGTTAACTAATCCGTCTGTTTTCGATTCTCCTTACAGTGTTGGAGCCAGTCTGTTTAATTATTTAAGGTGGTATGAAGAATATCAACAGCAGAATATTGGTTCAAGGATTTCTCTTGGACGGGAAATTCAGAGAGACTTTTTTGTTAGATTAAGCCCGGAATTTAACATTATTGATATTGATGGTCGAGATGATAAAGAAGATACTCCCCAGGATGTACTTGATGTGGAGGGCAGCCATTTAAAAGCTGGTATAACGCTGTCAGCAGTTATAAACAGAACGGACAATATTTATGCGCCAACAAGAGGGTATGAGGGTGATTCTTCTATAGAATTCGCTGGATTAGATGTGGATATAATAAAATATAAAATCCAGGCTACAAAATACAATACCATCTTTAATATTCCTAAATGGGGGAAACATGTTGTTGCCTATGGGGGTTCCTTCGGTGTTGTAGAATCAACTACTGGAGAGGAGGTCCCTATCTTTGAAAGATTTTTTGCCGGTGGTTTTGGTTCTTTAAGAGGTTTTGAATATAGAGGTGTAGCACCTGTTGATGAGAAGACAGGCGACCAAGTTGGTGGAAATGTATTGCTCGTAATGAATACCGAATACCTCATCCCTATATATAAGGATATGATTCGAGCAGCAGTTTTTGTTGACAGCGGGAAGGCAGATGAATCAGTTAGTGATATTAACTTTGATCACTTCAGGTTAACAACAGGACTTGGATTAAGGTTGAGTATACCTTTCCTTGGTCGTTCTACTATAGCCATTGATTATGGTATCCCCATTATAAAAGAAGATGGGGATGAAACCCAGGGATTTTCGTTTAATTTTGGAGGAGGCAGTAGTTTTTAATTATGAGATTAAGAAAAATATTTATGAAAGACAGTAAAGAAATAACAATTGCTTTTAGCATTGTAGCAAGTCTTGCGTTTCTCTGGTTATCTTCTTTAAACAGTGCACAAGCAAAAGATCCTGGCGTAAGCAGCTTATCCTCAAAGGGATTAAAAATAGGGGTTGTTGATTTAAACAAAGTATTTGAGAAGTATGAGAAAAGAAAGATATTCGATACACAACTAAAAGAGAAAGAAAAACAGTATCAAAAGATTATCAACGACAAGAAAAAAGAACTAGTAAGCTTAAATGAGAAGATACAGTTATTAGATTTAGGTAGTGAAGTAAGGAAAAAAGACGAAGAGACATTTGAGAAGAAGAATATAGAGTTAGAATCATATGCAAAATTTGCAGAGAAGAGCCTTGTAAAAAAGTATAAAGAATATTTTGAGGGTCTCTATACTGAAGTCTGCAGGGAAGTAGAAGACATTGGCAAACGTGAAAATTATGATTTAATCATTAAGAAGGAAGAGCCGGAGTTACAGAGCGGGGGAATCTCTGAACTACAGTTTAAGGTTGGGATAAAATCAGTATTGTATCATTCTGAAGGTGTTGATATCACGAATCAGGTTATTAACAACCTTAACAAGAGATTTTCGGCGGCAAGCAAGGAAAAGTAACTCTGTGAATATCGTACAAAAAACAATCAGGCAAGAGAGTGAGTGTTCTGGGGTTGGAATGTTCAGAGGAGAGAATACAAGGCTTCGTTTTAAACCGGCCCCGTTAAACTCAGGGATATATTTCGTTCGTATAGATTTGCCTAATCGGCCAAAAGTTTTTGCCCATGTTCTTTCTTCGTCAACTAATTATAGACATATACTGCTGAAAGGTAATGAGGCAGAGGTTGAGAGTGTAGAACACTTAATGGCTGCACTGGCAGGCCTTGGAATTGATAATATAGAAATTGAGATTGACGGGCGTGAAATTCCTGCTGGAGACGGAAGTGCCCGCCTATTTTTAGAAACTCTCAAAAAGGCAGGTATTGCTGAACTTGGAGGAGAGAAAAAAATTTTCAGGATAAAAACCCCGATTTTGGTTAGCAGTGGAAATGCAAGTATAATGGCAGTACCTTGTGAGAAAGGAATGATGCTCTCTTATACTTTGGACTTTAATGGTTCCTTTGCAAAGCAGCAGACCTATGATATTGAGTTTACTGAAGAGAATTTTTGTAGAGAAATTGCATCGGCAAGGACATTTGGTTTAATTACCTATATTGAGGAATTCAGAAGATTTGGTTTAGGGAAGGGAATTACAGACGATAATAGTATTATCGTACACGAAAATGGCAGCATAACAAAACCCATTTCGATGAAACCTGCAGAACTGCGTTTCCCTGATGAGTTGGTTAGACATAAAATCCTGGATCTTATAGGAGATCTTTATTTGGCTAATGTAGTAATTCAAGGACATATTATTGCAAATAGATCCGGCCATTCCCTGAATGTTCAACTGGCAGAAAAGATTGCAATGGTTGCATGATCTCGAAAATTTTAGTTGTTATCACCGGATTATTGAAAATATTGGGAGCATGTAAAGGAAAACAGAATGAAAATTCATAAGTCTGCTCTTGTACATCCCGGCGCTTCATTAGGCAGAGACGTTGAGATTGGTCCATTCTCATTTATTGGTGAAAAAGTTACGATTGGAGACGGAACAGTTATTAAAAATCATGTTACTATAACAGGAAACACTACCTTGGGGAAATGCAATATTGTTCATCCTAATGCCGTTCTGGGAGCAGAACCGCAAGATCTTAAATACCGTGGTGAATATACTTCGCTTATACTTGGAAATAACAATGTAATCCGGGAGGGAGTGACAATTAATATAGGCACTACGGGAGGTGGAGGCAAAACGGTAATCGGTAACAACAATTTCTTTATGGCATGTGTACATGTTGCTCATGACTGCATTATTGAGGATAATGTTCTTCTGGCCAATGGTGTACTACTTGGTGGGCATGTTGTAATAGAAAGAGGAGCCAAATTAATGGGTCTTGTTGGAATACAGCCTTTTGTAACTATTGGACGGTATGCCTATGTAGGAGGACATACTCGAATTGTTCAAGACGTCCCGCCATATGTAATAATCGAAGGCCATCCGGCAAGAATTCGTCAGGTGAATGTAATTGGTCTGGAAAGAGAAGGTTTTTCAAAAGAACAGGTTAGTGAAATCAAGAAGGTATTTCGTGTATTATTTCGTTCTAACGGGTTAAATAGGATCAAAAGCCTGGAACAACTTGAAAGGCAAAAAAATATTTCCCCGGAAATTGAATATCTCATTACTTTTTTGAGGAATACCGATAAAGGAAAGTTTGGAAGGTTTAGGGAATCTTTCAGATGTTCATCTGAAGAGATGATAATTAATTAAACATGCAGAGATTAAAAGTTGCCGTAGTCGGTGTTGGACATCTGGGGAAAGAACATGCAAGGATATATGCAGAGTTGTCTGGAGTAGAATTGGTCGGTGTAGTTGATATCCAGGCAAAACAGGCTGAAAAAATTGCCCGGCTCTACAATACTCGTTCTTTTTTAGATTATAAAGATATAATAGCTGAAGTTGATGCAGTAAGTATTGCGGTACCTACGAAATCACATTATTCTATAGCAAAAGATTTTCTTCTTCATGGGGTGCATGTCATGATTGAAAAACCAATGACAGGGACAGTGCCCGAAGCAAGAGAATTAATAAATATCAGCAAGGAAAAAGGTATCATACTCCAGGCAGGATACATTGAGCGTTTTAATCCTGCAATTATTGCAATTAAAAAACTTCTTATTGATCCAAGGTTTATTGAATGTCATCGGTTAAGTCCGTTTACTTTTCGCTCCGCCGATATCGGTGTGGTATTAGATTTAATGATACATGATATTGATATTATTTTGCATATAACGGGCTCAAAAGTAAAGAAATTTGATGCTGTAGGGGTAAATGTTATTTCGGATAAAGAAGATATTGCGAATGTCCGAATTCAATTTATGAATGGGTGCGTAGCAAATATAACAGCGAGCCGCGTGTCTCTTACCCCCATGCGTAAGATGAGACTATTTTCTGAAGATTCTTATATCTCTATTGATTATCAAAAAAAGGATGCATTAATATATAAAAAATCGCCTGAACTGACACTGAAGAAATTAAATATTTCAGGAATGGACGTTTCAACCATTGCTGATTTGAAAAGTTATGTATTTGGTGACCTTCTAAAGATAGAGCACATTAAGATGGGTGACTACGAACCACTGAAAAAGGAACTCGAATCTTTTGTGGATTGTGTTATAGAACATAAAGAACCTATTGTTTCAGGTGAGGATGGCTTAAAGGCTATCGAAGTGGCAAATGAAATCTTACATGAAATAGAAAGAAATCTTAAACTTGCCCATATGTCTTGAGAACTGAAATATGAGCCACTGAATTGCACAATTCATTTCCTAATGATGGAGGATAAAAAATGACATCATTTGATTTTTTACATATTGAAGCAGATATTATTGGTGGTAAGGTTGTAGGGAAGGCTGGTGGAGTGCTAGGTAAGATGTTACAGTCTTATGTCGACCAGTTTTTTGAGAAGATTAACTCATTGAAAGTAATCGCTAAAGTTAATGGTATGCATGTGTACAACCTTTATAATCCTCCCTTTCCAAGCCAGGCAGGAATGAGATTTCTTGAAAGAAAGTTGAGAATGATGCTGCATAAGATGGCTTTTCCTGTTACTGCAAATCTAGCTATAACACACAAATGTCAATGCCAGTGTATTCACTGTAGTGCAGACCCGTTCATCGATTATACTAAAAAAGAGCTTACTGTGGAAGAAATACAAACTGTCGTAGATGGGGCCCTGGATCTTGGTGCAAGCCTTATTATCTACGTAGGCGGAGAACCAATGCTTAGAGAAGAGCTTTATGACCTGATCCGGTTTGTAGATAAAACGAAAGCTATTGCTATGATATTTACCAACGGGTTACTCTTAACTGAAGAAAATGTACAGAAACTGGCTAAAGCGGGTTTATTCTCATTAAATATCTCTATTGACAGCAGCGAACCGGAACTACACAATGAATTTAGAGCAGTACCAGGTTGTTATCAAAAGGCATTTGAGGGTGCTGAACGTTGCAGAAAGGCTGGGATCTTAACGGGGATTTCTACATATGCAACCAGTGAAAGTATTAAAACGGGAAAGGTGGAAAAGCTTTTAAAGATTGCACAGGAGCAAGGTTTTTCGGAAGTTACCATATTCGATTGTATACCATCGGGACGGTTCCTAAAGGATACATCAAAGATATTAACAGCAGAAGACAGGAGACAGTTAATTGCAATTACCAAGAAATACCATGAGATGGACCATCCTATGGGTATAAATTGTATGTCGATTATCAATTCTCCCAGAGGTGTTGGCTGTTACGGGGCACAATCACAGTTCTATATGACAGCATATGGGGATATAAATCCATGTGATTTTAATCCGATTAATTTTGGAAATATACGTGATATGTCTATCCAGGAAATATGGAAAAAAATGGTAACACATCCAGACTTCAGTAAAAGATATCCTACCTGCCGTATGCAGAGTAAGGCATACAGAAAGAAATATATTGACCCCCTTCCAAAGAATGTCCGGTTACCTGTAAAAATAGAAGATATTGCACCAATTGACCTGGTGGACAATGAGACAACGCTTGCAGGTGTAAGCTGATTCAATGTATGTATGTTTATTTTTGTTATTTATTAAACTTGTTTGGTTCTAGTTAATCCAGACCAGGAGGGTGATATGGATAATGAAACTCTCATAACAAAGAAAATGAGTACCGGTGAGGTAACAAAGAAATATCCTGCAACAAAAGCGGTTTTCACAAAATATTTTGGGAAAGGTTGTTTTGACTGCCCTTCTTTCGGTACAGAGGATATAAACCTTGCTTGTATGATGCATAACACCGATGTTGATAAATTTGTTAAAGAATTAAACGATGTTGCAAGACTAGAGGCTGGCAAGGCCCCTCAGTGATATAGTATATAAATTCTTACAACTTTCTATATTTTGCCAGAAGTGCTGGAGAGAGTGTATAAATTTGGAAATTATAAATTTAGAAGAAAAGATAAAATTTAATAAAGAACATTTTATCCCCAATATACTTTACGCATCACCCAAGATAAAAATGCCCCTCATCTGCATGGAGCCGGGACAAGAGATTCCTCCTCATAGCGGACATAGTATTGGTATCTTTTATGTGAAGGAAGGCAGAGGTACTTTTACCCTTGATGATAAAAAGATTGATATGAAAGCAGGATCGATCATTGTTGCCCCGGAAGGTGCATCAAGGGGGATGAAGTGTATAGAAAGAATGGTTGTTTTGGCTATTAGTATATAGGATAACGTGAAATGGAAGAAATTGACCTCAAGGGGCAAATAGAATTCTCTAAAGAGAAATACATATCAAAGATCTTATTCGATTGTGACAAAGTACGCCTGGTATTGTTTTGCCTGGAAAAAGGCCAGGAAGTGCCTCCGCATACAGTGAAGCCTCAGGTGATAATGTATGTAATTTCCGGAAAGGGTACTTTTACCGTAGGAGACCATACATACAGAGTAAAATCTGACTCGGTAGCAGTATGCGAGAGTATGGAAGCACATGGAATAAAGGCCGACGAGCAGATGGTTGTCCTCGCATCAATCATACCACGTCCGTAATAAATACTTTTATCAAGGAGTAGCCATGAGTGATACACAGTCTATTATATTAGATGTGAGAAATATTATTCCCAGGGAGAGACACCCAAAAATTTTTAATACCTTTGACAATCTGAAAAAAGGGGAAAAGATGGTTCTTATAAACGATCATGATCCTAAACCTTTAAAGTATCAGCTAGATGCGGAACGGACGGGCCAATTAGATTGGAAATACATTGAACAAGGACCGGAAATCTGGAAGGTAGAAATTACTCGTGTTTAATGGAAAAAATAACAATGATTGAAGACTAAGTGTTAGCTCTATATTTGTTTTAAATAACTTATTTAATTTATGGAGGATATAAATAAAGAGAATCACAAAGATTGAATCATTGGTCTTATTTTTTTAATTTATTTAATTTAGGGAGGGTATAAAAAGATTTATGCGTAAGGGAATAAAACTTGTCATATCTGTAATGATGCTTGCTATGTTTATTTGTATTCAGTTTGGGTGTGAACAGGCAAGTGTAAGAAAGACAACAGTTGCAGCTGAGTCAGAGCCGTTGGCTGCAGTGGGAGTGGAAAAGGAGGTAAAGCAGGAAGCTCCACCTTCTGTAAGCAAGAAAGAAGATAAAGCCTGTTGCGCAGTTAAAAATGATGAAACGGCAACTTATCCAACAGACAAGAGGACGATTCAAGAAATTGTTTCTCAGTTGACGGGGGAAAAGATAGGCCCTGATGACTCTGGTGATCTCTATCACGCTGGTTTAACCGCAACATACACAGGACCTAAGGAACTTCTGCCTGGTGAAGGTAAGTTTGGAAAACTTTTTAATTTTTTACCTATTATAAGATGGTATGATCCGGATCATTATTATACTCCGAATATGGCGATTTCCGGAGAGTTTAAACACGAAGAATGTGTTATGTGCCATACGGTACAAACACCCGGTATTGTTGCACAATGGAAAAATAGTAAACATGCCTCAACAGAAAAGGGTATGGTTGGGTGTGATAAATGTCACGGAAACAACCATCAACAGTTGTATATGCCCTCATGGAAACACTGTGGTGAATGTCATCCGGAACAAAGGGATGGCCATCGTAGCGGTAAGGTTGGATCACATACGCACGCATTTCATGTGAGTGTAGTTGAGGCTACCTGGCAGATAGGAAAACCAGCGGAAGAGGTAACTGCCTGTGCTACATGTCATGGTATAGCCGAAAATCGTTGTGATGGATGCCATACAAGGCATGATTTCTCTACTGCAGAGGCAAGAAAGCCCAATAATTGCGGTATTTGTCATACAGGCTTGGACCACTATGAGTATGAAATGTACAAAGAGTCGTATCATGGAATGATCTATGAGGCAAATCAGCATTCATGGGACTGGACAAAACCTCTGAAACCGGCAAATTATAAAGTGCCTACGTGTGCATTTTGTCATATGAAGGATGGTGAACATAATGCACAAAAGGCATCGACTATTAACAGCCATATGGGTACATCTCTTGTAGACCGGGGTGCGCCAAGGTTTAAAGAGGCAAGGCAAAACTGGATCAATACCTGCAAAGGTTGCCATTCGCCAAGATTTGCAGCAGATCAATTTGTGGCTATGGACGAGGCGGTAAAAGTCAGTTTTACAAAATGGCGTGAGGCCATGAAGATCGTCGTAGATCTTTATAATGACGGTATGCTTGACCCAATGCCCAATGACTTAGCTCCAGACTATGCAGGACATTATACCTTTAGTTTACTACCCGGCGGTGAAGGGAGGATGTTTAACGTTTCTGATATAGAACGTACTTCTTTTGAAATGTTAGTTTATATAACTAATGCAGTTTACAAGGCCATGGCCCATGGAGCTATGTATGGTGCTACGTATGGAAAAGGCGCCTTTCTGCAGGATCGTTGGCTTGTTCAGATAAAGAATGAGGCGAGCCGCCTAAGAAGAATTAGAGCAATTGAAGACAAGGTTGGTATCAAGCATAAGGCATATGATTTCTGGAAGCATGGTGAATATACCGATCTACTGTTGGGTTGGAAGAGAAAGCCAGGTGATGTTGATAAAACAGCCTGCAATCACGAAGGTGAAAAATGCTTAGCTGAATAAAAAGAATTGTATATTGTTTCCCCTGGAGGGGGATAACAACCTCCCCCTCCAGTTTATCTATATACTGGGAATATAAAAATGCCAAATATAAAAAAATGTAAACTTGATAAAGAAACTATTGCAGATATAAGAAAAGATAGAAGACGTCTCTTGCGAATTATTTCCTCTCTTGCAGCCGCTGCATGCATAACTCCTAGTGTAATAACTTTATCATTATCTGAAGCTTATAGCATTGGTCCCAGTACTTTTCCCGGTCAAGGGTGGGGTGTAGGAGGTGTACCCTCACAACAAACTGGTAAACATCCTAAAAACTAAAAACAATACTGTAGGGCTTACATAAGTACCTTTATAGCAAACTGGTAATCATCCCTAATCTGAACAAATCTCCTCTTTTGAATAGATGCTTATATAAAGATGAGGTCAAAATGATATGTTGACTGAAAAGCCACAAGCCAAGGAAAGTATTGGTATAGAAGAGTTAGAAGATGGGGCGATGTTATACAGCGAGGATAAAGTTCACATCTTAAACGGTACTTCTTTTCTTGTCTGGTTGTATTGTGATGGCAAGACAACGGTACAACAGATAATAGATTTAATAAAAGAAGCTTGTCCCGAAGGCGCCGTGAAACAAAACGATATAATAAAAACTATAAAAAAGTTTAAAACTGAAAATCTTGTTATATAAATGACCAAATACATTTTTTATAAGATTTTTGGTTGCCATCTTTCAATTTGTTATGATGATCTCACTTTTGAAGAAATAATTAAATTCATTTATCCATATTATGTACAGAAAGCAAATGTTTTTCCTCAATACAGGTTTTTTCTAAAAAGAATAGAAAGAAATTTCATTGTACAATTAAATGGAAAAGAGGAGCTCAGAACGAATTATATTGAAGAATTATTTTCATTTCTTGAGTGGAACATCACCTGTTTGGCGTTAAAAGAATCAAATCAATTTCTTCAGTTGCATGCTGGATGTATAGCAAGGGAAGGAGAGGGTATAATTCTTATTGGAAAGACAGGTGCCGGAAAAACAACCTTAGTTTACCATTTACTAAAAAAAGCCTTACTCTGTTTATCCGATGATATCCTCTTTGTTTCTCTTGATAAAGGAATTCTGTATCCTTTTAGAAGAACATTTTTAATAAAGACCGGATTACAGAAGATGAT
>CAZPUD010000041.1:0-19970 GCA_964589115.1 uncultured candidatus Brocadiaceae bacterium
TTTTCCAGGTGCGAGTCGCCGGTCTGGTCGGCGGCGGCGCGGAAGTCGACGTTGATTACGATCATCTCGACCCTTTTGAGCCCTTCCAGCATAAGGGCTGCATATTTCTCCGTCTGGACAATATTCTCAGGTTCACTTTTCAGCATACTGGCGAAATTCTGTAATCCTCCTAAAGGGTTATTGATCTCATGAGCAACGTCAGCGGCAAGTTCCCCCACGGCTGCCAGCCGCTCGGCACGAAGTAACTGCGCCGTACGCTCTTCCACTTTTTGTTCCAGATTCGAATATGACTCTTTCAATTTTTCCGCCATCTTATTAAATTCCAGGGCAAGAAGTCCCACTTCATTCTGTGAGATAACCGGTATACGCTGATCAAGGTTTCCTGATGCAATAGCCTTCGCTCCCTGTGCCAACTGTAATATAGGTTTTGTAATCCTGCTGGTAACTGAAATACCTATTGCAACAACTACCGTAATACAAACAATGATCAGCACAACCACCCGGGTCTTCAGTTTCTCAATAGGTGCAAATGCCTCGGTTAAATCCTGTTTCGCGACAAGTCCCCAGTTAAGAACGGGAATATGCCGATAGGCCGAAAGGACACGTATATTTCTATAGTCCGTAGATTCTTTAATTCCCTCTTCCCCCCCGGAGCTTAATACAGAAGGAATATCCAATGTGGCATCTACAGGGCTTGTAAATTTTAAGGCTGCACCTTGTTCATGGCGAAGGTTATTTAAGTAAACGATATTATTCCCGTCTCTTCTCACGAGCAGTGTCTCTCCTGTTTTTCCCATGCCGGGCCAATTACAAATTAACGGCTCAATGCTATTTTTAACATTGATATCCAATAGTATGAAACCGATAATAACATCGCTGCTTTCCAGTGTCATGGTATCTGTCATACAGACAGGGCAAAAATAGGTGATAAAATTCTGACTGGTAAACTCAGAGGTATGGATGTCTTTTACCGCCACATCTTTTTTTTCAAGGATATTTACATAACTCTGATACGATTCTACAGTCTTGCCGATAATATTGGGGTATGTGGATATAAGTACCTCTCCATTAGCACCATCAATGATAGAAATAATATTATAGTGCTTATAAAATTGTTTAAGGATATGGAGGTTATCTAAAATTCTCATATAATTTATCCGGCCTGTTTCCGAGCTCATAAGTTGTTCGATAGTATCAAACCTCCTTCTCTGCTGGATCAGACTTGTAGCGGCAGCGGCAAGGACTTTATTGCGCGCAATTACGGATGTATCTGTCAATCGTTCTTCCAGCCAGTTGGTCAGCTCACTTTTTTTCAGGTCGGCAATAGAGGTAAGTTGTTCTACAACGCGCTTTTTGATAGCGTTTTTACTGCTGTAATATTCCATAATGCAGACAAACAGCAGGGGGATGGTAGTCAAAAGGCAAACGTAACAGATGAGTTGTACCTTAATACTTTTGAAAATATTCCTATAGTATTTCAAGTATTTCATGAGTTTTATATACTATTACCGATTCGATACCAACGTGCGGCTCAATCGTCCGCATTAAATCAAAAATTTTGTATATTTTGATATCTTGTAATATTTTTTGATTTTATCAACAATTTAAAGCCTTGCAAAGATAATTAATTTGAGCAAAAAGATCTGCAAACCATCTCCCGCTTTCTTTGCGCTCTTAGCGCCTTTGCGGTAATCTATTATCTTTAAAGAAACCTCCAGGACTTATGAGTGATTTAAGTTGTAAACTGCAAGGTTATACCTACTATCTTGATTAAAGAAAAGCTCAAATGCAAGGCTAAAGCCTTGCCCTACATTCCTCCTCAAAAAACTAAATTGTTACGAGAAGTCTCATGCCCGGTGCTGCACAACCTTGTCCGGACCCTTCTGCTATCCACTTGATTATGTCACCGGTTTTTGATACATTTATCTTTATAGTGTATTCTTCCTCTCCTGGTTTATTGTTATGAAATCTCACAACTCCGGGTATAGATAAGAGCGCTTATGTTTTTTACCCCTTTTTACATTTACACAAAACCAAAAAAACATGCCACAAGGGCTTACCTATATCATGAGCCGGATGATAATCCGTACTTACACTCGATTAATGCTCAATCTGGATGTCATTTGGAAGGCATCACTTCCACCAGGGCCTAAATTAATTGTAGCCAACCATCCCAGTTGCTCTGATCCCATTTATCTGGCATCAATCTTTCCTCATCCTGTTAATATTCTCATCTCGGATAAGCCGTTCCTTATCCCTATGATAGGTACATTTCTGCGACGGCTTGGGCAAGTACCAGTACCACCTGGCAGAGGTCGGGATGCGTTTGAGTCAGCACGGCAACTCCTTGAGGCAGGCTGCTCAGTTGCCTTATTCCCTGAGGGAGGTGTCAGCCCGCAGGAAGGAGGCTTTCATCCTCTACGCACCGGCGTAGCACGGCTGGCACTGCTTACAGGTGTACCTGTCGTGCCTGTTGGTATTTATCTGGACCGGGAACGTAACCATGCCATCACCTCGACTGTTGCAGGGAAACGCATCATTAGGTACTGGTGTCTGCGTGGAGTCTACAATATGACCGTAGGACCGGCAATATATTATGAGGGTAATGTTGAGCACAGAACCGATGTGGTAACCGTATTGAACAGGATTTTACAGCAAATCACCCAACTGAGCCTCGAAAGTGAGCAAAGAGTGAAGGGATGCAAACAATTTTTGATAGATGGGACGGGTAGTCAGGTATGCTGAAAATGCCTCAATTCAAAGATGGAACGTATTGTCCATGTTTAGACTGTTGCGGTAAAAAATCGCACTCAAACACGCAAAGAATCTGTATCTTTAAGCCGCCTTTTTGATGGTCTCCGCATACCGGTAACCACCACCGTTTTTTGCCTCCTGTTTAGCTACCTTTGCAGGATGATGAAGGAGTTTGCTGATAGTACGCTCCATGGTATAAACGACCTGTTCCCAGTATCCGGTATCCAGGTTTTTCAACTTGGATTTTAATCGATTCAATTCTTCCTTATTTTTTGGTTTAATGAACAAAGCCAAAATTCAATATTCTCGGATAACCTGTTAAATATTAAGTAGTTGTTTCTCCAAATTTGTTGAAATTTTAAAGTGAAAGAAAATCGAGAAATCGTTATAATAGCGAAACAAAAAATATCAATATTGTAGAGTAAAACACTGGCGTAGTGGCTATAGGCTGAGGTTTGTATTCCCCGTTTCTCTCCGTTTCCTCTGAGAGTGTCACACGATCACAACCATACCCTATTTCCAGCATCTTCTCATCAAACCGTACGTGAGGTTTTCCCTCATACGGCTTTCCTGTGCTCTTCTCAACAAGACATATACACCTATCGGCTTGGATTTGCTTTCGGGTAGACATATCGTATCCGGTAGTCATTGTACAGACCCCATTTTCCGTATATCTCTTCCCTACTCCACTTCCTCCAGCCAAAGCCTTTCAGTTTCTTTCTGCGCATGACAAACCTTCGCACCTTCATCTCTATGTAATTCCTGACTTTGTTGAAGGTACTATTACTATTGCCTATCCTGAAGTAATTCACCCAGCCCCTGATTATTGCATTGACTGTTTGTATCACTTCTTTTAATGGCTTGTTCCAGTTTGCCTTAAGGGTGAGTTTTACCAAGTACATGATATCATCGTCCTGCATCCGCCGGGCTATCTTCTCCAACAGTAGGTGATGCCTTATGTTGTCGAAGTATCCGCTCAGGTCTACATCCACCACCCTGTTAAGACCGTGCAGTATCCCTTCGTAGAAAGATTTAAGACACAGCAGAGACCCTTCGCTCCGGCAAGGTTGTGCTGTCCTTGCCATCCTCACCACTACGGACTCATCCGCCACCCTCTTGTCTGTCAGCCCATTTCGCCGTACGACTTATAGGGCTTACCTTCGTTCCTGATTTCTATCTGGGACAAGGAGGGCTTCCCCAGTTGATACCGCTCCTTTCTATCCGTGTCGCCGCTGATACC
The DNA here is from genome assembly GCA_964589115.1 of uncultured candidatus Brocadiaceae bacterium. Classification (GTDB taxonomy): domain Bacteria; phylum Planctomycetota; class Brocadiia; order Brocadiales; family Brocadiaceae; genus JBDIVL01. The sequence goes on from CAZPUD010000041.1 coordinate 3,995, forward strand.
CCGCCACCGTTCTTTTCCCTCTTAGCCAGTTTAGATCAGAGTATTCCGCCTTCACCTATTATTGACAGGCTCGGCCAGTGGTATTTGACTTTTACGAGGTTACCTCTACGTTCACGTAAGTTACGACCCGACTAGTTGCTCACCGGCCTTACGCCTGCTTTGTCGATGGGCTTCAGAAGGCAATGTTCCCATCGCCCCCTGCCATCCAAGCTACATGGCTCCGGCTTTTACCATGACGGGACTTTCACCCGTTAGAAAACAGTACCCTTCCCTGGGCGCGCCACAAATCAAGATGTGACCCCATTCCTTGACCCCAAATCAAGATGTGACCCCATTCCTTGACCCCATTCCTGCCCCCCGAAATTCCCGGCGGTGGATACCTACACTGTTCAGGCAATACTTTGTCTGTGATATGAACGCTAATAGGAACCACGACATATCATTCCTCTACGTTTGAAAACGCTTCTTCGTAGGGGTAATGGCCTGTCTTTTCCTTAAATTGTTCAACAATACTCGCGATTAAATGGACATCTTTAATTCGTTCCTCATCAGATTTCTCTGCGGGCATGTTTGCAGTACATCTGGCAAGAATCGCTACCATAATAAAATAAAGAGAAAGCCAAGTTTTCACTTTTGACCTCCAACATTAATTTTTATCTTTATTCTATAATTGTCAGCACATTATATCATACCATATCAATGTCAAACATAAATCAATAGAGTTTATGTTGTAACATCGAATATAGTTCTGTGATATCACAGTAATAGTATTAATATGTGGAACTGCCTATAATTATTTGGTTTTATTATGCTTAACTTTTTCTTTCAGAATTTCCTTAATTTTTTCTATTCGCCCTTGAATATATTCACTTTTTCCAGCTTTTTCTTTTTGCAATAACTGCAAAGAACTTTCATATTCCTCTAAAGCCAACGAAACCCAACATTTCCGCAAATACCTTGGTTGTTGGGTTTCATTTCATTCAACCCAACCTACATAACTATGACGTACAAAAATGCCCACACAATGTACGTTTTTGTTGTTGGAAAGATTTCCAAGTACAAATCAGAAATTCTTTCCTTCAAAAGTTCGAAAATGTAAGTAAATAATAAATAGGTGCTTAGAATATATTTAGAACTGTTTTTTGACTTTTATTCTTTTGGTATACATTTTGTTTCTAATCCTAGAACAATTAAAGAAACAAGGAAGTGTCAAAGAGTAAAACTAAAAAATTTGTCCTTGGTAGAAATGTAAAAAGAGAGGCGGTAATATCATGAGAAACATATCCGTTGTATTTATCATTTGTTTTTTGGCCACCTGTAGTATTTTCAACTTGCGTTCAAATTCGGCATTAGCAGTACTACCTCCGGTAGTTGTAACAACCTGTGAAGCAACGGATGTAACATCGAGTTCGGCAACACTCGGAGGGGTAGTGAGTTATTACGCCGAACCTTCAGGACTGGTAACGGTGTGGTTTAAATACGGAACGGTTCGTGATTATTATAACGGTACGTCTTCAACGCGGAACGTGAGCGGAACCACTACTACAACTACAGTAAGTATTAATATAAGTAATCTGATACCTGATACAAAATATTATTACAGGATTGCAATGCAGAGTGAAAATTTTGGGGAGGGTGGGGGAAGAGAAAAGTCATTTACCACGCTACCGGCAACACCTACAGTTACAGGAATGGCTACTCCGACACCAACTTCAACTCTCGATTGCAATTGTATAATACCTGGCAGGGTAACAGATGCGATAACCGGAAAGGGTATTAAAAATGCAATAATCAGCGAGCGTACTGTTAGCTTAGGTACAGCTTTTACTGATGCAGATGGATATTATAGCTGGTATGATCCCGAAGAGCTTGTGTGCTGTGGAGGTGCCTATACCCTTACCGCATCAGCAGACGGCTATACACCAGTATCACAACTCATTGACATAGATCCCTGTATCCCCAGAACATTAGATTTTGATTTACAACCAATAACAATACCGACTCCTGTTTTTACAGTAACACCAATTTTTGAATGTAATATTAAGAGGATAAAGGTACTTCCAGGCCAGCTAAGGCTCAAAAGAGGGCAGAGCGGAGAAGTAGTTGTAAGTCTGGGAGGTGATAATTGCGTACCAGAAGGATATACCGTCACCGCTGTTGTTAATAAAGCTGGTAGCAGGCGTATATCTATTTCATCAACAAATGAAGTTTCAGATAGGGATGGCGAAGCCAAGTTTACGATTGCAGCCAAAGAGAGAATCGGTAATGCTAAAGTAACGTTTAAGGTAAATCAATTGGAAAAGACAATACTTGTGAAAGTAAGAAAGTAACGATGCAAGCATAATAAAAAGCTAATTTTTTATAAAATTAGTAGAGGCTGAATCGATTGAAAGTTGATTTGGTCTTTTTATTTAGTTGAAATTTTATTTAGGAGGGGGGAAATGTTGAGGCGTGTCCTATTTGTAGTGATGTTATCAATTTTTGGTGCAGCTAGTATAATAAGTATAAGTTTAAGTTTTGGGGCTAATAAAGATGTACCAGCAAGGCTTCATGACCCAGAAAGATTATATAATCCAGACTCAGATTCCTACGCAGAGATCGTTGATGTCCGTAAATCGTATGTACAATCTCCTTCTGAAATAGAAGTTTATCTAAAAGATAATCCACCAGAACCGTTAGGATTTGGTGCTGGAACAACTTATAATAACGGTCAATTAGGTATAGCCGCGCATGCTATTTTGTTTACTAAAATGTTTGTTTACTATGATGGAGCAATTTTGAGCATCGTTAATCCTACTGGTAATGATAAATGGCTTTATACAACAGCAACAAACAGAACAATGGACACTATTGAAGCACATGGTAGTTATTATGATGTTGGTGGTGCAGGAAAGTTTGTTATTTTTGATTGGTCCGTAGATACAGGTACTTATACCACCGGTACGGATGGAAATACGTACAAATGTATTTTGAATCATATTTCAAATACTGGGAATAAACCGATTACTGGAAGTTCTTGGAGGACATATTGGGCATTTGAAAACAGTGGGAGTAATGGGAACTCTTGGCAGGCATCTAAACTTTACAGGACATATTCCCTTGGCCCCAACGGTACTACTAGTAAATGGCAATTCGCTGATTATTTTACTAATTTGCCTTCTGCTTTCTTTCAATCGGAAACAGATGATGGTGGACATTTACGTTTAACACTGAGATATTCAAATGAAACAGTAAGAACTAACCCATCCGACCCTTTTGCATGGCAAAACAATGTTTTCTTATGGAATTTCCCGGAAAACAGATGGTATTGGATTTATACACATAATTTTCGTTCTGATCAGGCCAATATTACTAGTGGTTATGGCTGGTGGGGGCCAATAATAGAAACAGATAATTCCCAGAACAAAACCATAAAAGAATTGGGATACAAAGATAGCTCATTATATGATGATACTTACTGGAATAATTTGGATTCAAGCGTAACATCTTGGACATCCCCCCCGTCTAACTGGACAGTTTTTCATAGAGTTCCTAATAGAGGATGGGGAGTAGGCAATAGCTATTAATCAAGTACAACCTTTGTAAGTATACGCTTTATCAAAATACAAAAGAGAATTAGACACGGTGGTTGGGTTGAGGCATGAAACCTAACGAAAACATTCGGAGACGCTTAGGCATTTCTAGTCGCCAGTATTGAGAATGTGAAAACATTATATCAAAAACATATTCACGTATTCAAGTAATTATGCCAATTCTGGCTTGACATGCATTATGGCATACGATACCATGTCGGTAAATAGACAACACATGGCACAACTATAGTATCCAAAGGATGAAACCGAATATATCCTCAACATACAAAAGACTACCACTCTGGTCATTGCGAGGGTCTTTTTCGAAGCAATCCCAATGGCATAGATTGCGGAGCCTGTTCCGAGCGTGTCAGCAAAGAATCTCCTAGTTTGCTTCAGCTTCCGCCTCGCAACCGCTTCATTCCTCGCAATGACATTTTTAAGGTTTTCCATATGTTCCATACACCTGCATTCAACCAAAGACCCAACCTTCGTCATATTCTGTTCGGTTTTATCTGTTGGATGTTATAACCGCGACCCAAAAAGTTGAAATACGAAGAACACGAAGGACACGAAGAAAGACTTACAAAGAAAGGAATAATTTTCGTACCAATACTGTATTGCAGGAGAGGAAAATCTGATATCGCTTTGCAATTACTCTATACAACCCATACAACTATTTCGTGTGACTCAATTCTGCCTTTGTTCTCATACGGAAATGGAATTTGAGCGGGACTTCAGAAAAAGGAAGGTTTTTGCGGAGTTGATTGGAAAGATATCGTTCATAATCCCTGTCAAAAAGTTTTGGATCATTTACAAAAAGGACAAAGGTAGGCGGCGCTACGCCAACCTGCGTAGCATAATAGATCTTTGGTGTTTTGGTTTTCCTGCGCGTTGGGCGGTGTAAGGTAAGCGCCTCTTCCAGTACCTGATTCAGCTCAGAGGTCGAAACACGGGTATTGGCCTGCTCGTGAAGTTCGAGGGCCAGATGGATCATCTCCACTACGTGTTCATTATTTTTCGCACTGATAAAGGAAATCGGAGCAAATGAAAGACCGGGCAGCGATTTATAAATGTAATCGTTATACTTCTCCGTCTCAACACCATGAACTAAATCCCATTTATTTATTACGATAATGCATGGTTTTTTTTCAGTAACGATGTAGTCTCCCATCTTTTTGTCTACTTCTGATATCTTTAGTGTGGCATCAATAAGGAAAAGCGCAACATCGGCCCTGCGGATAGACCGCTCGGCACGTGCCATGCTGTAAAATTCTATAGAATCCTTAACCTGCCTCTTTTTCCTTACACCAGCAGTGTCAATGGCCAAAAATCGCTTATTATCCATCTCAAACCGCACATCTATTGAATCCCTCGTAGTACCAGGTACTTCACTGACAATTACCCGTTTCTCTTTTGCGAGGGTATTGATTAATGTCGACTTCCCGGCATTTCGTTTACCTACAATGGCAAGTTTTACAACAGATTCTTCAGAAGCCGGTTCCTTAAATTGTTCTGTAAGCAGGGAAGTAATCCTGTCCAGCAGTTCAGACCGCCCGAATCCCTCTAATGCAGAAATTAGGAGCGGTTCTCCAAATCCCAATTTGTGAAAGACTGCGGCTTGATATTCAAACTTCGGTGTGTCGACCTTATTCGCAACAAGGATTACCTTCTTGTTCAGACGTCTTAACTTTTCAGCAACCATAACGTCTAACGGCGTTACACCATCCCGCACATCAACGACAAATAGTATAACATCCGCCATAGAGAGTGCAATTTCTATCTGGGTCTCTATATCTTCAGTAAGGCCGTCGACGTCTTTAACACCCATTCCACCTGTATCAACCAGCTCAAATACATAATCCTCGTGATGAATTTCTGTTGAAACACGGTCCCTGGTGACACCGCTGGTTGGTTCAACAATAGAAATCCGCCTTTTTGCAAGGCAATTCAGAAGGGATGATTTTCCTACATTTGGTCTGCCGACAATGGTAACAACCGGTATACTCATGTTATATCATCCTAACCCGAACGAGTCGGAAGAGTAACTAAATGGGATTTACGATTTTGGATTTGGGATCAGGAACCACAGATGACACAGATTTCACAGATAGAAAATCCTTTCTGTCATCTGTGCCATCTGTGAAATCTGTGGTTTCAAGTTTTTATTACGATTTGGGTTTTAAAAAATCGTAAATCTAAAATCGTAATTCGTAAATTTTTGCCAAAAATGTCAAAATTATTTTTGGAAGATACTAAAAAAGTGAATGAGTGAATAAGGATAGCGACTCACCATTACTCACCATTCACTATTCCAACGTTTCTTTTATACATCTCTCAGCTAAGCCCTGCATCCTCTTTCGGCTTCGATCCATCGTCCTGAGAATTGCCTTCTTTCTTATCTTCTATCGATAGGGAAGACCTTTTCGTCTCGCCCTCTGATATCACAGTCTTTGCTTCTTCCTGTTTATCTTCCTCTATATATACATCAATTATATCCGTACTATCGACATCTTTTCTCATAAGAAAATATATAATCGTTTTTGCAGAAAATAGATAAGTAACTGCATATGTCCATACCGCCAGTTTAATTAATACAATGTAGGCGATCAATGTTCCGGCTAAAAATTTTAAAGACCATTGATTAAGTAAAACACCAGCACTCTTTGCCTCAGCAGCATGCGTACCGCAAAATCCTAAAGTTGCAATATCGCATTTTTGCAGGATAAATGAATGAATCATTGCAAACTTTTGTCCCATACCCATACCCACAGTAATAAAAGTCAGCTTAATCATTATCCAGGCTAAAAAAGCAACAAATGCCAGACAAATAAATCCATACAATGTGTTTACCACACAGTACAGGATATACTGTTTAGGACGTGAAATCACATAACTGTAAGCACGGCTCATAGCATCAAAGGCATCTGAGCCTTCCGCGCTAATTGTAGGAAACATAAAACACAGCCCAAGTATACCTATTACACCAATGAAAACGATAAAGAATCCGGAAATTAAGGCAAATGGAAAACCCAGTGCCACAACAATTTCACCCAGGACGGGAATCCTCCCTATTAAACCTCCGATCATGTTACAGAGTGCAAAAAAGAGGACACCAATGACTGGTACAAGCGGTGACCAGAAATAAGACCAGAATTTTTTTTTAGTAAACCTTAGGGCATCAAGCAATCGAATACTCTCATCCTTGGCATAGTCCAGCGCCGCTATTCTGGTAATTGTTCCACCCGTGAAAGACCAGATAACGAGGAGTCCAAAAATGAGTATCGCCAGAACACAAAATTCTCCCAGATCAAGAGGCATGAAGGCGGATGAGAAATTTTCAATGACAACCGGTACGCTTTCTCTTGCAGAATACAGGATAAGTCTTACGAACGTATAAGGAGTGATACTGACCATTTTTAATGCTGAAAAAAATGCGACCACCACAATGCACCAGGTGAAGCTTGCTAAAAGACCAGTATATCCAAGAAACATCTTTTTGGGGTCAAAGGCCATTTTAAAGGCCCGAAAAATATCACGCCAGTCATGTTCTGCTATTTTTGTTTCACCCATATTCTTCTCCTTTTTTTTCTATTCTACTCAATGCCTCCGGACTCATAGGTTCCTCAATACGGTACTTCTCATCAAGCCATGCTCCAAGATCGCTAAGTTTGCACCGCTCGCTGCAAAAAGGGAAATAAGGTATATCCTTTATTTCCCTATAAGTAAGTCTTTTTTTGCAGTAAGGACAGTAGATTATGGACATATTGTCTGCCTTCTCTTTATTTTTTTTCAGCAGCTTTTGAATCGGTCTTTACCGATTCAGTTTCCTTTTTAGCTTTTGATTTATATTCTTCACTTCGATAGTCAGTTTGGTAAAAACCGGATCCCTTAAAGAGAATTGCACCACCGGTTCCTATCATCCTGCGGGCTTTCAGCTTCCCACAAGACGGGCACTTCTTTACAGGGTTTTCCGTTATATGTTGGAATAGTTCAAATTCGTGACTACATGCTGCACATACATAATCGTATGTTGGCATATTCTTCCTCCTCAAATTGTTAATAATTCCTGGATTCTTCTACTTCTTTCAAGAAAATTACTCAAAAAGGTTTTTCATCTTTTCAAAAAAATTCTTTTGACGGGAAGAGACATTCTTTTTCTCCAGTTCTGCAAATTCCCGCAATAATTCTTCCTGTCTGGAAGTAATTTTTATAGGCACCTCAACAATAACCTGTACGAGGAGATTGCCTCTCCCATAACCATGCAGGTCTGGAAATCCTTCTCCACGAATCGGAACAATCTCGTTGTTCTGCGTCCCTTTAGGTATTTTCACCTGAATAACATTACCCGCAAGCGTTGGAACGTCGACAGTACAACCTAAGGCAGCCTGGGCAAAAGTTATAGGTACCTCACAAAGAACGTCGTTCCCTTGTCTCTTAAATATAGGGTGAGGCTTAACATGGATGTCACAATACAGATCTCCTGAAGGGGCTCCATTATATCCTGGTTCACCCTGCCCGGTCAGTCTCAATCTCATACCATCCTCTACCCCTGCTGGAATCTGAATAGAAATAACGGATCTTTTGGGATAACGTCCGGAGCCACCACACTTGGTGCATGGTGATTCTATAATCTTGCCGTTACCGTGACACTTAGGACACGTTGTACGCATGGTAAAAAAGCCCTGTGATTGCTGTACTTCTCCCCGACCCCGGCAGTATTGACAGTTTACAGGAGAGGTGCCTTCCCGCGCACCGCTTCCACGGCACACGTTGCAGACTTCTCTTCGTGTCAACTCAAGCTTTTTTTCAACGCCTGTAGCAACTTCCCTGAAGTCGAGATCAATATCACACTTCAAGCTAGCTCCACGCTGGGAGGCCCTTCCCCGGCCCCTTCCGGCACCGAAGAAATCTTCAAATATACTTCCGCCGCCGAAGATATCTCCAAATGCATCAAAAATATCTTCAAAAGTACTGTACCCGCGGGCTTCCGCACCTTTTAGACCTTCTATACCAAATTGATCATACCTTCTTCTTTTATCAGGGTCGCTAAGTACTCCGTAGGCCTCAGCAGCTTTCTTAAATGTATGCTCAGCTTCCTTATTTCCAGGATTTCTATCCGGGTGGTACTTTAAGGCCATCTTGCGATAAGCCTTTTTTATTTCTTCTCCATTTGCGTTTCTATCAACACCTAATACTTGATAATAATCCTCTTCCATGTATATGGCCTATAAATTATGATTTTGTAAAGAGATACCATTAAATAAATTATACTTAATAACACTAAAATTATAGTACATAGAAACATAGAAAACAAGAGTCTTCTCAATTGTTCGCGTATATAAAAAATTTTACATGTCCTTTAATCTCAAGAAGTTATTAATTCTTAGCCCAACCGGAGCGTAAAAGCAAAAAGGCTACTCATCGCAGCCTTTTTGCTTTTTAACCATTTTATTTCATAAATGTGGTCTTTTTAATAAACACTACCTTCGATCTCTTTCTCTTCCTCATCTTCCTTTAGTTCAGTAATCATGGTTTCGGTAGTGAGAAGCAAACCGGCAACGCTAGCCGCATTTTGTAAGGCAACTCTGGATACCTTTGCCGGATCAACGATTCCCGTTTCATACATATCAACGTACTTCCCGGAATTGGCATCGTATCCCATATTGGCTGACAGCTCTTTCACTTCTTCAACAACTACCGATCCATCAGCCCCTGTGTTGGAAGCAATCTGGCGCAGTGGCGCCTCAAGTACCTTCTGAATTATTTCCGCCCCAACTTTCTCATCGCCCTTAAACTTCTTGCGTGCATCGTCGAGAGCCGGTATTGCACGGATAAAGGTGACGCCGCCTCCGGGGACAATGCCTTCTTCCACGGCAGCACGCGTTGCATGCAGTGCATCTTCCACACGTGCCTTCTTCTCATTCATCTCTGCTTCGGTTGCAGCACCCACATGAATAACAGCCACACCACCCGCTAATTTTGCAAGTCTCTCACTCAATTTTTCTTTATCATAATTCGATGTCGTTTGCTCGATCTGATTTTTTATCTGAGTGATTCTTGCCTGTATGTCCTGTTTTTTTCCTGCACCCTGGATAATTGTAGTATTATCTTTATCTATGGTAATCCGTTTTGCATGCCCCAGGTCTTCAATACCTATACTTTCCAGTTTTATGCCCAAATCTTCTGTAATAGCGCGCCCTTTTGTCAGGATAGCAATATCCTCCAACATTGCCTTTCTCCGGTCACCAAAGCCAGGGGCTTTTACTGCCGCGCAGCTTAATACACCGCGCAGTTTATTAACTACCAAGGTGGCCAGAGCCTCACCTTCCACATCTTCTGAAATAATTAATAAAGGTTTTCCGCTGCCTGCAATCTTCTCCAGCAGAGGCAGCAAATCCTTCATACTTGATATCTTCTTCTCATGAATCAATATATAGGCATCTTCCAGGATAACTTGCATGTTCTGTGCATCAGTAATAAAGTATGGAGAGAGATATCCTTTATCAAACTGCATTCCTTCTACAACCGTCATAGTAGTTTCAATCCCTTTAGCCTCTTCAACAGTGATCACTCCGTCCTTACCGACCTTCTCCATAGCATCAGCTAAAAGGTTACCTATTGAAGCATCATTATTAGCAGAGATCGTTCCTACCTGGGCAATTTCAGAGCGCCCTTTTACGGGCTTACTTATTTTCTTGAGTTCTCCAACTACAACATCTACGGCTTTATCAATACCTCTTTTAATTGCCATTACATTTGCGCCGGCCGCCACACTCTTTAACCCTTCATTGAAGATAGCTTCTGCAAAAATAGTAGCGGTAGTAGTTCCATCCCCGGCAACATCACTTGTCTTTGATGCAACCTCGCAAACCATCTTTGCCCCCATATTCTCAAAGGGGTTTTTTAATTCAATCTCTTTAGCTACTGTTACACCATCTTTTGTAACCGAAGGCGCACCAAAACCTTTCTCCAGAATAACATTTCTTCCGGTAGGCCCCATAGTTACCCTAACAGTATCCGCTAACTGCTTAATTCCCCTCTGGAGCAACTTTCTGGCATCTTCATCATAAATCAACTGTTTTGCCGCCATTTTATAACCTCCAAATTTAACTTTCCAAAGACTTAAAAACCCGATCCCCGGTTACTCCAGCTTAGCCAAGATGTCACTTTCCCTCATAATAAGGTATTCTTTACCGTCGACAGCAACTTCAGTCCCGGCATACTTTCCATAAAGGACTTTATCTCCCTTTTTTACCAGAAGCTCAGCCCTTTTTCCATTTTCCAGCATTTTTCCTTCGCCAATAGCGACAACTTTTCCTTTCATTGGCTTTTCCTTTGCAGTATCAGGCAGTACAATCCCACCCTGTGTTTTCTCTTCAGCTTCCATAGGTTCAATAACCACCCTGTCATCTAATGGTCTGATGCTAGCCATCTTTTATATACCTCCTCGTGATAAATGAAAAATTGATAATGAAAATTTGTCGTATCTAAATTAACCCTAAATAAATCAGGTTGGGTTTTAAAAGACAAAACCCAACGACTTTTTACCCACCCCTAAATCCCCTCCCAAGAGGGGACTTCTACAATTCCCCTCTTGGGAGGGGTTAGGGGTGGGTTGAAGGCATAATGAAAAACTTTGAAATTCCTATACGTTAAATTAGGCCTTCAGCAACTTTTGTTTTCACAAGCAGGGGGCTGAAACTCTTCAGCCCCTACAAATATTTAAATTCCTATACTATTAAATTACGCCAGGCAAGGGCAAATACAAGGCTCGCCCCTTACAATAAAGACGGAAATTCCCTGCACAACCACCTACATTCCCATTCCACCCATTCCGCCCATACCGCCCATCCCACCCATACCTCGCATACCAGCACCCATTCCGGGCATCTTTTCTTCTTCTTTCTTAGGAATATCAGTAATTATGCAATCTGTTGTCAAAAGGATTCCTGCGATACTTACAGCATTCTGCAATGCACTTCTCGTAACCTTTGTGGGATCGATAACTCCTGCCTCAAGCAGATTGCCATACGCTTCCTTTTCTGCATCATAGCCAAAAGCCTTATCCTTGGACTCCAATATTTTTCTAACGACTACCGCCCCTTCAAGACCTGCATTTTTAAATATCTGTTTGGAAGGCGCAGACAGGGCATTCTTTACAATATCAACACCCATAGCCTCGTCACCTTTAAAATTGAGACCGTCAAGTGCCTCTGCCGCTCTCAGCAATGCAACACCTCCACCTGGCAATATACCCTCTTCAACCGCCGCCCTTGTGGCATGCAGTGCGTCCTCTACCCTGGCCTTCTTCTCCTTCATTTCGCTTTCTGTAGCTGCACCGACAAATATCTGAGCAACACCTCCGGCAAGCTTCGCAAGCCTTTCCTGTAACTTCTCTCTATCATAATCTGACGTCGTTGCCTCGATCTCATTCCGTATCTGTTTAATACGCCCGGTAACAGCATCAGAACTCCCCGCACCCTGAATAATAGTCGTATTATCTGCATCAGTGGTAACTTTCTTTGCCCGGCCTAAATCACGGATATCAATACCCTCCAGTTGAATTCCCAAATCTTTAAATATCGCCTTACCACCCGTGAGAATAGCTATATCCTCCAGCATTGCCTTCCTGCGGTCACCGTATCCGGGAGCCTTTACCGCTGCGCAGCTAATGGTACCCCTCAACTTGTTGACAACAAGGGTAGCCAATGCCTCACCCTCAACATCTTCAGCAATAATCAAAAGAGGCTTTCCGGTTTTCGCAATCTTTTCTAACAGCGGAACCAGGCCCTTAATAGCCGATATCTTATCTTCATAAATCAAAATGTAGGGATCCTTGAATTCAACCTCCATTGTATCGGGGTTAGTAACAAAATGAGGGGACAGATAACCGCGGTCGAACTGCATACCCTCTACTACATCAACACTGGTCTCAAGACCCTTCCCCTCTTCAACGGTAATCACCCCGTCCTTACCGACTTTTTCCATAGCGTCAGCAATCATTTTTCCAATTTCCTGGTCGTTATTCGCAGCAATAGAGCCAATATTGGCAATTTCAGTCTGATTCTTGATCTTCTTGCTCATTTCCTTTAGCTTCTCAACAATCTTGTCCAGGGCTTTATGCATTCCTCTATTGAGAGCCATAGGATCTGCACCCGACGCCACACACTTTAACCCTTCCAAAAATATAGCTTCTGTAAGTACTGTAGCTGTAGTCGTACCGTCACCTGCAATATCACTGGTTTTAGAAGCAGCTTCACGCACCAGTCTGGCCCCGGTATTTTCATACGGGTCTTTTAATTCAATCTCCTCTGCCACTGATACACCGTCTTTTGTAACCGTGGGGCTACCATAACCCTTATCTAATACAGCATTCCTTCCTCTCGGTCCCAGGGTGACCTTAACTGCCCTGGCAAGTTTAGTAACACCCCGGGCAATAGCGGTCCTTGCCTCTTCATTGAAGGCCAACTGCTTCGCCATTGAATACCTCCTTTCAATATCTTAATGTTTTAATACTAAATAGATATAAATTGACTTTTAGAATACATACATGGTTTAGCAAACATGATGCCGCAAAATATGTATAAAGAACAAATTCTCATAACTAACTAGAAATAATTAAGTTATATTTACCATACTTAAAAATCTATATCGAAATATGCGTGCTATATATGTCAATGTGACAGCAAGAAAATTAGGCCATCAAAAACATCTGCCATTATGACAGAAGTTGTTATTCCTATGTAAGTAAAAGGTTCTTTTTCCTTTTAACATTGACTTTTAAGCCATTTATGGCATATATTTAAAACTATCGTTTTGCTTCTTAAGAATTTAAATCAGGTTGCCTTTGATAGCGATTTTTATAATAACTATATATGGGCGAACCTTGTGTTCGCCCTTGTAATACGATTCAAAAATGTGTATGTTTGTTTCTCATTCGGGCGGAACACAAGGTTCGCCCATACATTATAGAATATTGAAAGCCCCTTAATGTATATCCAGCCATGAATGGAGAACATATTCTAAAAGTTAAACATAAGATGCCTAATTACACCCGGCATACAGATAAATCAACCGACGAATCTAATCTGCTGACTCCCGAAAAGATTATGAATGGATTAAAAACAAAAATCATCGGGAGTACGGTAATCACCTATGAGCAAACAACCTCAACAATGGACATAGCCAAAAGACTTATATCCGGAAATTTTAAAAACGGCACGGTAATTTTTTCAGAAGAACAGACGCAGGGTAAAGGGCGTTCCGGTCACTCATGGTTTTGCCCCAGATACAAGGGATTACTTTTTACACTATTATTGAAGCATACTATGCAGCCAGATTACCTGTGTTTATTAACAGGTACTATAGCTGTTTCAATCACAGAAACAATTCGTGAGACATTACAGCTTCCGGCAGAAATTAAATGGCCTAATGATGTCCTAATTAATGGAAAGAAAGTAGGTGGTGTACTTGTAGAATTAGAGAAAAGATCCAAAAAACAATCTGTATTTTTGGTGGGAATAGGAATAAATGTCAATGTTACCGAAAAAGAACTGCCAAAGCAAACACACCTGCCGGCAACATCACTGGCTATTGAAAAAAAGACGGACATTGACCGTGTACAGATTGCAAGGGCACTGCTTCAGGATATTGATAAGTGGTATTTGATCCTGAAAGATGAGCATTTTGGATACATTACGGAACGATGGAAAGAATTTTGTACAACTATTGGCAAAAAACTAACGATTACCGGCTGTGGTAGGGAATATACAGGCAAGGTAATTGATATATCTCATAACGGCGGTCTTATGCTTAAGCTCGAGGATGGTGAAATAAAGATATTTCGCGGTGAGCATACCACTATCAAAACCTAATCTGAAAATTAGCAGAAAGTGCTTCTTTTTAAAATCATTCCTCTTCTGTATGCAGTGCCTTCTCGATAGCAATGATCCTTGCATCAATCCTGTTGATCCTTTTCGAGAGATCATTATATACAAAATATCCTAAAATAAGTAAAAGTGCAGTATAAGCAATAATGATGTAGGTAGAAAAAGCCCCGTTAGCAGAAGGATGCAAACGATTTACTTCTGTATCTCTCTTTTTTACCGGTTGAATACTTTTTGGACCGGGGAATGAGAACTCGGTGTAGCGCCTTGCTTCCTGTGATATATTATCATTAGGTTGTATTGATTTTATTTTTTCCGGAGATGGCTTTTCATACAAGCGTCCGATTACAACTCTGGGTTTTGCCGCTGCAGTGTCATTTTCCAGTACACGAGGAACCTTATCTTGAGGCTGAGATACTTTAGAAATGTTAGGATTCTCGTTGCTAACTGCTGAAAGAGGTGTTTGCTGTTTAACATTTGCCTGGGAATCTGTGTTCTCTTTCGGTTTTTCGATATTCTGGTCTTTTTCATTTACTCCTTCAGGAGAAGGTGTTTTTTTACTCTCAGAAGTAACCTTCATCCAGCCCAACGGATCATATCCAAGTGCATTATCTTTTCCCATATTTCCCCCAAATATATTTTATAACTTATTGTTTTCCTGATGAATTACTTCCTTCGCAAGAGCCATATAGTCTTCGGAACCCGACGAATCCGGTGCATAAGAAATAACCGGTTGACCGTGGCTTGGAGACTCCGAAAGCTTTACATTTTTTCTGACGATCGTATTGAATACCTTATCTACAAAATACTCTTTAACCTTTTCAACCACCTCATTGCTAAGGCGGGTGCGACTTGCATACATGCAGAGAATGACTCCTGTAATTTCCAAATTATTGTTTAACCTTTTTTGAACAATGCTAAATGTATCGAGCAATTTACTTACACCGCGCAGCGCAAAGAATTCAGTTTGTACAGGAATGAATATCTCATGCACCAAAGTCAGGACGTTGAGTGTTAATAAACCAAGAGAAGGAGGGCAATCAAAAAGAATATAGTCATACTCGTGCATCACATTCCCTAAATATTCCTTTAGCACTGTCTCGCGTCCTACGATACCTACAAGTTCAATTTCCGCCCCGGAAAGATCAATGTCAGAAGGAATAATATCAAGTTTCGGTACATGAGTATGAAGGATCACTTCTTCAGGCGTACATTTTCCCATAATGAGATTATATACGGAATGTTTCAGTCTATTAATATCTACTCCAAGGTGTACACTTAAATTTGCCTGTGGGTCCATATCAACAGCCAATACTCTTTTACCTAACATTGCAAGACACGCACTCAGATTTGCTGTTGTAGTGGTCTTACCCACTCCTCCTTTCTGGTTAATTAAAGCAATACTTCTCATTACGCATACCTCCTATAAATTAAGGTAAGTTTTGATCAATATAAATTTCTGATGTTGTATTGCTTGTTATTTTCTATTCCTTGTTCAATCAGAATATAATCCAG
>CAZPUD010000042.1:0-19925 GCA_964589115.1 uncultured candidatus Brocadiaceae bacterium
ATATTTCTATAATAAACACAACAAGGGAGGTACAATGCCGTTACCAACTATTGAATGGGAAGGGGGAATAAATGGTCGCATACGACTAATCGACCAAACCTTATTACCATCCGAATTAAAATATATCTACTGTGAAGATTTAAAGAGCATATGGCATGCAATCAAGACGCTTACAGTCAGAGGCGCACCTGCAATTGGTATTGCCGGTGCCATGGGTGTAGTCCTGGGCGCCAAGGACATCAACACAAACGATGTTAACATGTTCCTGCAGGAACTGAAGCGAGTAACAAGCTATCTTGGCTCATCCCGTCCCACGGCAGTGAACCTCTTCTGGGGAATCGCCCGCATGGAACGCACTGCACATGTGAAAAATGGTAAATCTGTTCAGGAGATAAAGGATCTGCTTCTCGAAGAGGCACTCAAAATACAGGATGAGGATAAAGCCATTTGCAGGCAAATTGGTGAAAATGGTGCCAGTTTTATAAAGGATGGAAATGGTATACTAACCCATTGTAATGCGGGCGGACTGGCCACCGCTGACTACGGCACTGCCCTGGCCGTTCTCTTTAAAGCCAAGGAACAAGGAAAAAAGATAAAGGTCTATGCAGATGAGACACGCCCCTTATTGCAAGGTTCAAGATTGACAGCATGGGAACTTATGCATGCGGGAATAGATGTTATCTTGATATGCGATAATATGGCAGCACATGTGATGAAGCAGGGGAAGATACAGGGTGTAATTGTAGGCGCTGACCGGATTGCTGCGAATGGTGATACAGCTAACAAAATCGGCACGTATGGTGTATCTATTCTGGCAAAGGAGCACGGTATTCCATTTTACGTTGCAGCGCCTGTTTCAACATTCGACCTCAGCATAAAATCAGGGGACGACATTCCTATTGAAGAACGTTCTCCAGAAGAGGTCACAAATGGATTTGGCAGGAGGACGGCACCCGAAGGGGTAAACGTCTTTAATCCCGCCTTTGATGTCACACCTGCGAAAAATATCACCGCAATCATTACTGAAAAAGGTGTAATCAATAGGCCCTCATTTGAGAATATACAAAGGATTTTAGGCGCTTAGCGCCGATCCCTTGTGGACGGCATATGGCGGAGGGATGTATCCAATTGCGGATTTGGGATTGCAGATTGCGGAATGAAAAACCAAAGTGTAAAATCCGAAATCCAAAATCCACACGCTACATATTCCGGTTTATTCAAGTTAGGGTTACTATAAGTGTTTTTAGTAAAAACGGTTAAATAAGGAGACCTTTTCATGTACATTAGAGGGCGTACCATACAGGCCCTATTTGCAAGCAGCACACTCTCATTTTTACTTTTGAGCTGTGGCAGCGATCGGGTTAATATAGAATTCAAAACACCGAGACAGATTTATGTTGACGATTCAAAAACAGATCCTGATAGGTTAAATAAAGAACTCGAATATGACCTCAGAGAGATAGAGAAAAAACGGCGGCAAAAGGAACGTGAAACCGCCGAGGCTAAGGCAGAAGCAGAACAGAAAACAAAGGTAGAGCAGCAGGCACAAGATCAAACATTCGATGAAGAAAATATTACACAACATGAATTCCAGAAGTGAAACAAAGATGGTATACAGTCAGTAGTATCCAAAGGATGAAACCGAACATATCCTCAACATACAAAAGACTACCACTCTGGTCATTGCGAGGGTATTTTCCGAAGCAATCCCAAAGCGGAAATTTGGATTTCGGATTTTAGATGTCGGATTTCGGATTTTACACTTTGGTTTTTCATTCCACAATCTGCAATCCCAAATCTGCAATTGGATACTTGCTGAGCCTGTTCCGGGCGTATCAGCAAGGAATCTCCGAGTTTGCTTCAGCTTCCGCCTCGCAACCGCTTCACTCCTCGCAATGACATTTTTAAGTTTTCCATATGTTCCATACACCTGCGTTCAACCAAATACTGAACTTTCGTCATATTTCGTTTGGTTTCATCTGTTGGATGCCATAAGCCTGAAGGGCTATCATGGTTATAGATAGTGAACAGTCGGGAATCAACAACCCCGAAGGGGTGGAATGATCACTTCAAAGTAAATCGTACACGACTATTTTTTACCTTTTCGTCTCCCTCTGGCGGATAAATTTTCGGTTCTACAATAAATACCCTCTCCGGATCAATCTCTCCACTTCTTAGTATATAGTCTCTTACCAGGTTTGCCCTCTCCTGAGCCAGTGATCTAAGTTCCCCATCCGTAATTTCAATTTGGTCCATAAGCAGTTTTTCCATCCTTTGGACTGATATATCTTTTACAAATCCAAATATGTTTCTTGGCTTGGGAAAATCCGTTGCCCTGTACGCCTTTTCCAGATACTTCTCATATTCATCGAGATGAATCTTTACCTCTTTTAACGGTACTGCAGGCACGCCTCTCTTTACCATGTCCCTTAGCTTTTGTTCCTTTATAAGATCAAGAAACCGGCAAAGTTTAAGGATACGCCTGTCTTTTTCTGAATCGGCTCCTCCCTCGATTTCTAATCTTAAGTAAGGGTGATCGTACAGTGCCTTTATTAAATCATTAAGCTTTTGAGTATCTTTCTCGTCAATATAAGAAGTACCATAATCAAATTCTAAAAATTTAAGCTCCTCCCCGCGTCCGAATATATTGCCCAATACTGATATCGGAGAGGATGCAACCTTTGCGGCCAGGTTTACTATACTATTCAAAATAACCTTTTCAAATTTAAATTTAGGGTCCTGAAGATTGCCACTTACAGGGATATCTAATTTTATCTTGCCTTCTCTGTTCTTGAGAAAGTTGGCAACAAACTTTATCGGGAGTGAAGTCGCCTGAGGGCTTTCAACCTTATCACCGAGAGTAAACTGATCAAGAATAACCTGGTTTTTCCCGTCAAGTTTGTTTCCCGATATTTCATACTCCAGGTCAAGGTACAACTTCCCTTTTTCCAGAGTATAACCAAGATATTTTCCTGCATACGGGGTGAGGAAAGGCAGATCATAACCACTTAATACCAGATTCAGGTTTGCATGTTTTTCTTCAGGAAGGATATTCATCTTACCTGTAATTTCCACAGGAAAAACACCTTCCATTTTCCCTGTAAGAAAGATATCAGCAGGCTTTGTCTCTTCCGTTGAGAAGCCTGAGATCATTAATTCTATATCTCTCAGTTCACTTTTGAAATTAGGATTAATATATTTATCAACGAAACTGAACTGCCCGCTTTGAAAATGAATTGTATCTATTTTTACAGGGGGAATGAGTTCTTTGTCGGCTTCCGGGATCTCTTTCTCTTGTTCCAATACATAATCTTTTTCTTCTGTCTCCTGCGCCAAAAGCATCCTGATATCACTTGTGCCATCTGAATGGATAAGTAAATTGACCTCAAAATCATCCAGGAGTGCCTTGGTTATATAGACCTCCGTGGTATTATATCTTATATCAGCATCCGGGAGCAAAAGTGTCTTCCATTTAAGAAAATCATGTTCAGAAGGCCGATCGACAGACATGAAGTCTGATAGAGAAGTTTCACCTTGAAATTGTATTGTTGATTTGCTTTCTTCTGCGTAATCCAGAATAAGACGCCCATCTGCATGGAAATTTGCTTTTGTAACAACGAAGTTTGGATTTCTAATAAAATAGGACTGCAGTGGTGAGATGTCAACTTCACTAACGAGCACTTTTAAAGCAGCAGTAACCGGATTCAGTTTAACAGTCCCCGTTGCCGTTACCGTTCCACTTTGGTTCCAGCGAGAAGAGAAAGATAACTGTCCCTCTTTTCCTTTTTGTGTAGTCAGGTCTCCGGCCTGAATATTAATGTTGTCCAATGTGATACGTGCCGGATTAACTGCCGTAAGATCTTCGTTTTGAATGCTGAACTCTTTTAGCTGAAGGTCTTTTATATTTACAAACCACGGTTTTTGCGGCTGCATTGGCTGCTTCGGCTGCTCTACGGATGGAATAATATCTCCGAAATTAAAAGTCCCGTCTGCAAATCGCCTTAAAAAAAGTGAACCGTTTCTTGTAAAAATCTCTTTAATATTAACCTTCCGGTTTGTTAAATTTATATCAGCGTTGCGTATAGAAAGTTCAGGTATTATAAGGAGTTCATTTTCCTCTTCTTTGTGTTTCATTGCCACAGAATCGAGGGTTAAAAAGGTTTGAAGGAATATTAACTCATGATAAGAAGCACTGGCGGTTTTTTTAGAATATGAAACCGTTGTTCTTAAGTTAATAAGCCCGGAAAGAATATCTATATTGTTGTTAAAGGGAAGGTACACAGCATGTCGGGGAATATTGAGATCTTGTATATCCACATGAAGTAAAGTCTGACGGGATTCAGTAAACGGGCGGCTTTTCCCTGACAAAGAAACTAGTGACCCATTTAGCACTGCCATAAAGTTGAATACAAATTCATTCTCTGCATATTTTGGAAAATTGGATAAAAAAGGTACTGTAGTATTAATATCTGTCAACGTATGTTCTGTCTCTTTGGTATCGTCCCGTACAAAAATCTCCCCATCGATAATTTTTATCTCACGCAAAGAAAATTTTACCGGTATTGTGTCTTTACTTTCTTTCTGAATCAAATCAGAGAAATTAAAATCAGTCTCTCCACTTCGAACAATTCGGATATAGGGTTGTTTTATCTGGAGTCTTTTAGCAATCAATGATCTTTTGAATAAAGAAGAAAGTTGTAAGTTGATATAAAATTCATGAAGAGATACAAATGTCTTATCGTCTTTATCTTCGATTAACAGGTCATCTATTTTTAACGAAAGCAAATAAGGGTTAAACTTTATTGTCTGCATAAAGACATCACGATGCAGGTTTACTGAAAGTTTTTCAACCAATATGGATTTAATGAAAACCGGTATAATAAAAAAACCAACAAGCGTATAGGTAAATATAAAAGCAAATATTCCTATGATGATCCATTTCCACCGTTGTTTTAGCGTTTTTCTCATAAGATATTTAGCAAGTTACAAGTTATAAATTAGGTTGGGTTTTAAAAGACAAAGCCCAACGGCATTTCTTTTTACCCACCCCTAAATCCTCTTCCGAGAGGGGACTTCTTCAATTCCCCTCTTGAGAGGGGTTAGGGGTGTGTTAAAGGCATAATGAGAAACTTTGAAATTCCTATACGTTAAATTAGGCTGCCTGTGGCAGCGACTAAGGTTGGTTCAATCTTGTAGATTGAACCATTCATTTAGCATAGGCCTGTACGTTTTGGATTATTCCAGGCATATGAAACATGCTAAACGTTCCGGTTCAATCGTGGACGATTGAACCAACTCTGAGGGAAAACCAAGGTTGAAACTACTACACATTAAAGTAAGAGAAATACTCTCATGTAGCTTTTCAATAGTGACGTTAGACAAGAAACCTGTGCCACTAAAAGGCTGATATTGATATAATCAAATGATGTACCAAAAGATGGGATTTATAAGGAAAAGGTTTAAAGCGGTATTCAGATCTTCAACATGAGCCCTTCATCTCTTGCTTTCTTTTCCTTTGAAGCTGTTCATGAATAAGTTCTTCTACTATGTCAGCCACTGTACCAATTGTGAAAGGACGCTGTATAAGTACTGTCCATGTAAATTCGTGAATCAATTTTTGGCTTAATTCTACTGCCCCACCCATTACAATAACCGGAACTCCGGTACGTATTAAAGCTTCTAATTCATGACGTTTCAATACTAGATCACAGAGTTCCAGTACAATTATATCGGGTTTCTCAATGAGGGGATGATAAAATGCTGCCAATGCGTGTGGGAGGTTTATATAACCGACGGCCTCAAAACCCCGTTCTATCAACTCAGCCCGCAAGAGGGCACGCGGCCAGTGCTGGATATCGATAATCCATATTACATATGGTTTAGGTACTTCAATCATGCATAAGTCATTGGTTGCGGAATAATGGAGTAATGGAGCATTGTTAGGAAGAAAAAACTCCAATGCTCCATATCAACTATAAATTTACGAATAGCATTAAAAAATTGCAGTAACTTATTGTCGCTAAAACCTGTCCTAATGAAACTCGCCATCGGGAAAATGGGGCGGGGGTATTGGAAAAATGCTTCTCAGAATAATACTATACCGTTATACTCTCTCCAATAAGTAATACTGCGCCCTTAGTAGAAGAACTATGCAAACCCTTTGCAAATTGTTCCGGATCCTGTTTTATTGCATCAAAAGTATCATAATGCATTGGTATTGCGATTCTAGGCTTGAGAAGTTCTACGGCTTTCAGTGCGTCATTAATACCCATAGTATAATTATCGCCTATTGGCACCAGGGCGACATCTATGGAGTGTAACTCACCAATGAGCTTCATATCGGAAAATAGTCCTGTGTCGCCCGCATGGTATATTACCTTATCATCCATGGTAAGTATAAACCCACAAGGGTTTCCTGCGGCTCCTACTTCAGTTGAAGAACTGTGATGTGCAGTAGTAAGTTTTACTGCACCAAATAAAAATTTATGCGCACCTCCAATATTCATAGGCTGAGTTATGGCGCCTTTACTTTGAAGATGGAGTGCCAGCTCAAAGGGTGCGACGATAGGGGATCTGTTCTTCTTACTTATCTCGACCGCATCGCCCACGTGATCAAAGTGGCCATGACTTACCAGAATGGCATCCACATTTATATCCTCAGGTCTGATTTTCGCAAGTTGGTTTTCCTTCAAGAAAGGGTCAAATATAACATTGTATTTGTTTCCTTCAACGAGAAAGCACGAATGGCCATGGTAAGTTATTTTCATATTATTTAAACCCCTTTTTTATTTTATATCTGTCGTTTATCTTGCAGTTACAACAATATTTGCTTAATAAGAGATCAAAAGCTAACATAAATGGTGTCTAATAAAAAACAGCCTGATGCGCCCTCTCGGACGCACCAGGCTGTTTAAAACCACATACAGGTCTACAGTGCCAACATCGGCAGAAGCGGGTTCGCAAGTGCTGCCGTTCGTCTCCAAATTTTGCTTCGTGTTCTCTTCTCAAGAGGATTGGGACCAGTGTGCTGGTACATTTGTGTACCCTGGAACTTTTAATTCCTGCGTCCCCAATCCTCTTGAGATTTGCTTACAGAGATAAGCAAGTTCGCGTCGTCTCAGGGTAGAGCGCTTATCCAAACTTGAGGAGGATTTTGGTTTTTCATAAATTGAGACGCACATCGGCTGTTGTGTGCCACATCTGCCGATGCTCACACTGTAGACTCATCATGGCTAATAAAGTCTTTTCTAATTTAAAGAGCAAGGTGTACAATGGAGCGAGAATAGGTTTTACAGGTACATATTAGGTGTCCCGTGACGCCGCCTTATACCTTGGGGAGCCTTCAACCCCAACACCCATTCTCCGCTCCATTGTAATTATATCATGAAAAGCAATCTTTTCAACCTCAGGGGAATGGATAATTTTATGTTTTTAATTTGCAACAATATACATAACTCTGTAATTTACACAAGCTTATGCAATTGATTTGAACGATTGTAGGTCAGGTAATACTTTTCTGATTTACCATAATAAGCCTGGTAAACAGTTAGACTTATGATCAAAATACTATTTTGGTAAAGATAAACTACTTATAAGATCTTAAATAGTGTCCTCAAGAGTAAAACCTATCTTTAGGATAACCTGCCAATGAGCAACTTTTCCATTTTCAATATTTCCTCTCGTTTCTACCACCTGAAACCAACGCATGTTGCGTATAGTTTTTGATGCCCTGGTAATTGCATTTTGAATAGCATCCTCTATCGTAGTTGTTGAAGAACCTGCCAATTCAGTCAGTTTATATATGTGATCACTCATATAAATACCTCCTTAATTAGTTTAGTGCCGTTTTAAAAGTGCGGATAGACTGAGTAATTGAAACATTTTATTTAAGGCATGTAACTATAAAAGTATACAGATTTAATGAGTAACTATCTCCGGTATCAACATCCAGTGCAAGAACCATGCTTCATTACCTTCTCTTTCAAGGCAGACCATTCCGGCCGATTTAAAGAGAATAAAACTTCTATTTATATCTCCGCAGAGCAGCAGAGAAGCAAGCTTATTGAGATGAGGAAGATGTCCTACAAGAACAGTAATAGTATCTTCTGATACACCCTTCAAGAGTTCTGCCCAAATCCTTGGGTCATCAAGAGGGTTAAGGCCCTCCGATTCTGAGATACCAATAGATGGTCTCAGATGCTCTCCCAGAATCTCAGCAGTTTGCTTTGCCCTTAGCTTTCCGCTGTGGAGTATTCGATCGGCCCTGATACCCATACGAAATATATAAGAAGACAGGACTTTGATATCCCTTATCCCACTTTCTGAAAGAGGTCTTAACGGATCTTCCTCTTCTGTTTTTGCATCTGCATGCCTGACAAGATAAAGGGTCACAGTTTTATTCCTATATAAGGGATAAGTGAATATCCATTTAAGATTGGGATAAGTTACTAGTATATGGTATCTGTCATTTTTGGATATTACATCGGATTGGACATACAAGCAAGGAATATATTAATAAAATTCCTTATCAAATTTAACCTGTAAATAGAATTTGCTTCATAGATTACCCTTGTATAAAATACAATAGTCCGTTATTTAAATGCTTAGGAAATTCAATATTTTGCCGCAGGGCAATCTTTTAGAATTGCCATCCCCGTGCAATTATTCTGGCGTAGAAGCAAGGCTAAAGCCTTGCCCTATATTTTCACAACAGATAAAGTAGCCGAAGGCCTAATTTAAGAAAGAGGAAATATGGAGGAAAAGCTCAGAGAATTAAAAAACCGATTAGCTGAAATAAGTGACCTCAATAGTGCTGCGTCCGTACTCGGATGGGATCAGCAAACCTATATGCCGCCGGGCGGTGCAACAGCACGCGCCCAGCAGCTTGCTACCTTAAGCCATATTATACACGAAAAATTTATCGACGATAGAATTGGATATCTCCTGGAAGAGCTGCACGATTATGCCGGAAGTTTACCCTACGATTCTGACGATGCAAGCCTCATTAGAGTAACAAAACGTGAATACGACAAAGCACGTAAGATACCACCTGCACTTGTATCAGAGATTGCACAGGCAAGTGCCCAGGCTTTTGAAGCCTGGCGGAAGGCTAAAGCAGAATCAAAATTTGCCATTTTCTCGCCTTATTTTCAGCGGAATCTGGACCTAAAGAAGCGCTACGCTGAGTGTTTGGGATACACAGACCGCATCTATGATCCACTGCTTGATCAGTATGAGCCAGGAATGAAGGCTTCACAAGTGGAATCTGTTTTTACAAATCTCAAAAAAGAGATCGTACCTCTTGTCCACGGCATTGGATCAAAGTCGAATACAGTAGATGATTCTTTTTTACATCAATTCTTTGATGAGCAAAAACAATGGGATATCGGTGTAGAAGCGGCCAGACTGCTTGGTTATGTATTTGAACGGGGTCGCCAGGACCGTTCACCGCACCCGTTTACAACGACCTTTTCTCTTGATGATGTACGTATAACGACACGTTTTGTACCTGATTATTTTTCTGCTGCGTTTTTTGCAACAATCCATGAAACCGGTCACGCGCTTTATGAACAAGGTATACGCCATGAACTGGAGCGCACCCCTCTTGGAGAAGGCGCATCGCTCGGCGTTCATGAATCGCAGTCACGCATGTGGGAAAACCTTATCGGACGCAGCCGCCCTTTCTGGAAGTTTTTCTTGCCGCGTCTTCAGTTTGTTTTTCCCGAACAATTCAAAAATATAGATGCTGAACAGATGTACCGCGCTGTAAACCGGGTACAACCCTCATATATACGTGTGGAGGCGGATGAGGTTACATACAATCTTCACATAATGATTCGTTTTGAACTCGAAAATGCACTTCTTGAGGGGAGAGTATCGACAGGTGACCTGCCTGAAGCATGGAACGCAAAGATGCAGGAATATCTTGGCATAGTTCCACCGGATGACACACACGGCGTACTACAAGACGTTCACTGGTCGTATGGCAGCTTTGGTTACTTTCCGACATATTCGATTGGTAATTTTTTTGCAGCACAGATATTTGACCAAATAAAAAAGGATATTCCAGACCTTGATACACATATTGAAAAGGGTAAATTTCACTATTTACTCGATTGGCTTCATGCCAACCTGCATACCCATGGCCGTAAATTTACCCTTAATGAATTAGCAGAGAAAATCACAGGAGAGGCTTTGCAAATACATCATTTTATTACTTATTTGAAGACCAAATTTGGTGAAATTTACCATTTATAAGGGCTTATGAGGATTGCATTCATTGATTCTATTGACCTGGCAGAACCGCATATGAAGGTGTTGAAAACACTTGGTGATATAGTGATGTATGATGATATTTCCGCATCTCAGGAAGAGATTTTAAAAAGAATCTCAGGGGTGGAAATTCTTATTCCGGGCTGGATAGATATAACAGCAGATTTTATACAGAATACCCCTTCATTAAAATTCATTATTGTTCCGGCGGTTGGTTACGAGAATATCGATACTAATGCAGCATCCCGGGCAGGTATTACGGTATCAAATTGTCCCACGCACAACGTACATGCAGTGGCTGAATACACAATAGCCCTGATGTTTTTGTTAACACGCAGGATTATTGAAGCGAATACGGATCTTAAGCATGGCGAATGGAAACCGGCAAAATATGTTGGCATGGAACTTAGAGGGAAAAATTTGGGACTTATAGGATATGGCAATATTGGAATGAAAGTGGCAGGACTTGCCAAAAATATGGGAATGGTATTCTCTTATGCGAATTCAAAAACCACTCCGCATGAATTGGACAGGCTCATCGCAAATGCGGATATCCTTAGTTTGCATGTGCCGCTGAATGACAAAACAAGACATCTTATCGATGAAAGACGGCTTCGGCTAATGAAAAAAGGTGCATATATCGTAAACACGGCACGCGGTGCAATAATCGATCAGGATGGACTCATAAGGGTACTGGAATCAGGTCATTTATCAGGCGTCGCTTTGGATGTTTTCGAGAATGAGCCTCATGCCGGAAAACCATCAAAGAAGCTTCTGGATCTAGTAAAATATCGAAACGTTGTTGCCACTCCTCACATTGGATTTAATACCTGTGACGCTCTGTACAGATTAGGTGAAGAACTGATTGCGAATATAAAGGCTATAATTGGTGGAAATCCAATAAATGTTGTAGCAAGGGGCTAAAATAAGATTAAGGATGAAAATCATTTTCAATATATTTTTTAACTCTCTGAAAAAGACTTTTAAAATCATTATTATCACCCATTAGGTCACTATCTCTTAATTCTATCTGACCTTTTCCTATTCCAAGACCTAGCTCCACCGCCCTTTTTATTTGCCTCTGTTCCCATATCCCTTTATTAACAACCTCAGTACATTTACCAAAACTCTTTATAATACCGAGTCCTGTAACATCACCTGCAATCCTGTCTCCACTGGCAAGAATGATATTCGTTTTGGCAATTGTCCCTTTTCGGGGACCCCCTGTTATCATTGACACAGTCCCATCAATAATATTGAGGTGTGGAGTATAAGCCTGGTTAATATCTGAGATTACTTCTTCCCAATGACTCTCATCAACAAAGTATGGTCTTTGTTTCCAATGGGTAGCTCCAATAAAGTTTTTGAGACATATACTATAGGTAGCGTATTTATGTGTCTTGATTACGGGAAGATTTATAATCCTGTCAGCCTTCATTATCCACTCCGAGACAGAAATTTTTTTGAGATATTTGGTATATGGCAATTCTACTTCGATCCAATCATAATCCTCAAAGTAAACAATTTCAGCCCCTGCTTCCTCTGCGGCTTTTTTTATCCCCGATTTCTTCATATTCCAGGCAGTAGAGAACGTTAAAAGCCCCGACATATCTCCTACGATAACCTTTTGTGCACCTTCTTCGTAAAGAAGTTCTACTACTGCTCTTATAACCTCAGGACTTGTTGTAGTAGGATTACGGTCACCGGTAACAACATTTGGCTTTACAAGAACCGATTTTCCCTTAATGTCGATCTTTTCAAAACCACCTATTATGGCAACGGCATTCCTTACCATCGATTTAACATCTTCTCCATTAACAATACTTACAAGCGCTTTTCCATTATCCATGTATGGATTTGGAAATGTTTTTGGAGCAGATTCTTTTCTGTTTGAATTGAATAAAAGATGTTTTGTACCGGGGCTGCATTTAGAGAAAAGGAAGGATAACATGGATAGGCTACCGAGATACAGAATAGATCTACGTGAATAGAGCATGTAGTTATTTCCAGGAAAAACAATCTCCCCTGAACCCCATAAGCGCTAAATTGTTTTTAATATTTTTTCCATGTCTGCCGTTGGAGATGAATATCGAAATACGAATGTCGAAGTCCGAAACAAATTCAAAATCTTAATTTTCAAATGCTCGAAACTGGTTTTTTGTCATTGAGATTTTGTATTTTCGAATTTGTTTTGAATTTCATCTTTTTCAGCCCGGTAATTTTATCTTGAAAACAGGGACAGATACTATTGGCCCATAGGGACAAGTACCAGATTAAATTTACTATCCATCTCTCCTTTCATAGGATAAAACTGTGTTATGAGCGGTTTGTATCCTTTTGCCTCAACCTTCACATGAATATGCGAAGGCCTGCCAGAGTATGGCGGAGGAAAATGGCTTTCAAATTTATATTCACCGGATTTTTTAGAATACATTGTAGCACGGTATTCATCACTATATTTTCCATCCGGGCCTGCTAACCATATCTCAATACGCGCCCCTTCAATGGGAGAACAATCAACGCTTGACCGGACAATACCGCTCAAAATATGACCCTCACCAACGCTTGTCCGCTCAGGTGCATTTGGCTCATAGAATGGGCCCAATCCGGTTGACGGAGTAGGTTTGCAGGGAAAGGTCTGATTCGTTTGTGATGTCTGATCCTCTTCTTCTTTCTCTTGCTTTAATCCCGATACGAATATTTCTCTGTGGATAGTTTCAAAGAGAGTGGGAAATAAAAACAAAAGAATTAAGTAGGATACTAGTGCACGATTCATAGTATCTTTCTCTTCCAAGTGTTTATAGAAAATTCACATTCTGCTTTTAAAAAAATTATTTCCAGAAAACCTACTGCTATCACCTATACACAGCTTCATTAATCAGATATAAGTCTCCGTTTTCATGGGAACAAGTATGTCATTCCCGCCCCCGCTTTCGCGGGGATAAACTCCATCGGGAATGCAAAAACACTGGATTCCGGGTCAAGCCCGGAATGACAGACAGTTGTAGACTTATGTCGCTATGTATAAACTAAGGTACTGGCGGTGTTGTTAATGGGGTAACCTCTGGCGTTTCTACAGGGGTAACTTCCGGAGTCTCTTCTGGTGTAACTTCTGGTGTTTCTTCAGGAGTAATTTCTGGTGTCTCTTCAGGGGTTGCTTCAGGTGTTGGTGTTCCTGTCGGTGTGGCACTGGTGCGTATTCTTGCTGCCGGCAGCACCTGACCTCTGATCTCTCCATCGGGGAATAAATTTGTATGAATGTTAATATAGAGCAACCCTTGCCTTAAATCTCTTTGTTGCCTTCTATTAAGTGGTCCAACGCTTCCGATTTTTGGGTTGCCCGGTGACGGAGTTATATCAAAGATAACAGATGCGTTTTCTCCTGGTGCAGCAGGACCGTGGAAGTGCGATGCGATCTCTGTTCCAGCTAATTTATCATCCGTAAAAGTTATTGAGTAGGAAAGCATTCTTGAATCTTCATCAAAGGTCATAAATGCAACACCAAATGCAGTGCTCTCATTTTCCGGAACTTCCTGACCGCCATTCAAGGTTGCAGTAAATACCCTGATTTGATTTGACCCTCTATTTTTGTTGTTATTATCATTATTATTTCGATTCTTAGCACTCAATGGAAGTGCAACTAGGGCCAGAATTAAGACAGATACAACCGAGATAATGATCTTTGTTTTTTTTAAGCTTACCACATTTAGCATACTCCTAAAAATCCTGTGCATGGTGTTTCTCCTTATATACTAGGTTTATCTTATTATACAAATCAGACGATCTTGAGGTAAAAGTCCTATTTTTTCTCCTTTCTTTTCTAAATATTTTATAGTTGCTCAAAATATAAATTTATTTTTGAAGTTTTATCTCTTCTGACCGTTCTGGTTAGCATTGGGTGAGAAGTAATAAACCGGTAATTTCAGTGCGTATTCAGAAAATGTGGTTCAATATAGAGGATTGAACCAGTCTTGTGATACAAGAGTGTATGTTCAAATAATTAATAAGGATTATTTACTTATCGCTGAATTGTAGCTACTATTTAAAACAGATATATTGGCCTGATTACTTATAAAAATGATGAAGTCAATTATAAGGTAATGAGGAATTGATCTTGTGCTCCAAGATTGAATATCAAAATGTATACCAGGGACATGAAAAAACAACTTAATTATATAGTATTAACAAAAATTGGTACGTATACGAGGAAAATTGAAGAGGCTTAGTAAAATTAAAATTGTTTTATGATGTGACAAGTTACATGAGTGTGACTTCACAAAGATGTGACATGTTACAGATTTGTTAGAACGGATTCACATGATAAAGCAGGAACCATGACCAGTGACCTGTGCCCCGTGACCCGTGATTCGGGAAACGGGAACCGGGAACCGTATTTGAGATATTGTTATTGTTGGAATTTCAAAAACTAAATTACCACGAAAAGGTCTTTACCGGAAATGACGGTTTAACTCTGAGGCATATCTGGTTCCAACAACATTGGCGTTTTGAATCAGCCAATCACTTAATCTCTTTTGCCCGGCCGGAGGATTTTTTGAAACTAAAAGGTTTGATATTAACCCGTATACTTCTTCCCTTGTTAAAATTACATCATTGACGAAGTAGCCGATGAATTTTGAAAGGAAAATCCCAAATTTCGGGTTGAAGTGAACTATCCTCGCCTTGCTGTGTACCGTCCTGGCGATAAGCTTTACCATATCATTGAATGAGTAAATTTCAGGGCCTGCCGCATCTATAATTATATTTTCTTTATGTTGACCAGCTTCTACGGCTATATCTGCTACGTCTTCAACGAATACCGGCTGTAATTTATAATCACCCGATCCAGGTATAACAAAAAGTGGAAACTTGCGGAGAAGCCAGGCAATATTGTTTATAAGGATATCTTCATGTCCGAAGAGTACGGTAGGCCTGACTATGGCGTAGGATAAGCTTGACTGACCAATCGCCTTCTCAACTTTTCCTTTGCCTCTGAAATAAGGAAACGGAGATTCCTCTGAGGCATTTGTAATGCTAATGTGTACTATCCTGTTCACACCAGCTTCTTCAGCAGCCCGAATAAGTATCTTTGTATTCTCAACGGCCTTATCAAATGTTGTCTTCCCATAAGAGAAGCGTATCCAGTAAGTATTGTACAGGGTTGAGACCCCTTGCAGGTTTTTTACCAGTTCCTTTTGATCATTAAAATTGAACGGATAAGCTTTCACCTGAGTACCGAAAGGGTTCGGACGATCAGGATGCCCGGTGATTGTTATGGCCTTTTCCCCCATGGAAAGAAGCCTTTGAGTAATATATTTGCCTGTATAACTGAATGCGCCTGTAACTGCGTTTGTTTTGTCAAAATTTTCCATAGATTACCTCCCGTGGATAATACCTAACCCGAACGAGCCGGAAGAGAAACATACATGTACTCATTTTCCCCCTTATTACTTTATCTTTAATATGACAGAAACTTATGGTAAAATCGAAAAAAATAAAATCTTAAATAAAATTAAAAATCCGGCAACAACTTGGTTTTTCGGAAAATTCCAACAATAACAATGTATTACATGCCGCACGGAGCAGGTTCCAAACCTGCCCCTACAATAAATACTATTCGTACAGTTGATATGGAGTATTGGAGTAATAAAGTTTTTTCACAACAATAATCCATTACTCCACCACTCCATTACTCCATATCTATGATTTTGGTCGCGGTTACACCGCATTAAAAGGATGCATGATTATGGAAGAACACGTTATGCCTGTTAATAATGTATATCTCGACGAGAGGGGACGCCAACTCCGTAAAGATTATCTGGAACTTACCGAACGGGACGTAGCCTTGTTAAAGGAATTGAAAGGGTTTATGCACCAGCGGGCCGATGAGATACTGGACAAGTTCTATGCACATCTTTTTCGGTTTGAGGAAACGAAAAAGTTTTTTATAAATAAAGAAGTGTTTGAGCGGGCCAGGAATTCACAAAGAGAATATCTCCTCATGATCGTTGAAGGTGTATTTGATGAAAATTACTTCAAGCATCGATTGAGTGTTGGAAAAACCCACGATCGTATAAATTTATTCCCTCACTGGTACATTGGCGCTTACTATTTACATCATCGGATTATTTATCCAATGATCATGGAGACCTATAAAAACCAGCTTGGCAAGATACTGGATTATATCCTGGCCATGGATAAGATTATGAATTTAGACATGCAGTTGGCAATAGATTCATATATCCACAGCTACAGTGCTGCGCTTCAGGAAAAGGTGCGGCTTACCGAGATACAGGGTAAAAGACTTGAGGCCGCCAGTAGGGCTAAGAGTGAGTTTTTGGCCAATATGTCGCATGAACTACGCACCCCTTTAAATGCCATTATTGGCTTTTCTGAGGTGCTTCGTGACAAGTTGTACGGTGATCTGAACGATGAACAACTTGGCTTCGTTATGGATATCAACAGCAGTGCGCATCATCTCCTTCAAATGATCAACGATATTTTGGATCTTTCAAAAATAGAATCGGGCAAGTTAGAGCTGCGATACGAGGAGTTTGAACTCGGTAAAGCTACGGAGACTGTATTGACTACATTAAAGGGACTTGCCAATAAGAAACATTTAACCATTGAGACAATTCTTCATAATCCTGCCGAACGCCTTGTTGCGGATCAGATTAAATTTAAGCAAATTATGTATAACCTGCTCTCCAATGCAATTAAATTTACCCCGGAAAAGGGAAGAATCACCATACGTTCAAGATCATTTAAAAACAAAAAAGAATTTATTGAGGTTTCTGTTTCTGATACAGGAATTGGAATTGCGCCAGAGGATTACCCAAAAATCTTTGTTGAGTTTAAGCAGGTGGACACTTCTATCTCCCGTAAATATGAAGGAACCGGTCTTGGCCTTGCCCTCACAAAGAGACTTGTGGAATTGCATGGGGGAAAAATATGGTTTGAAAGTAATTTCGGTGTTGGAAGCACCTTCTACTTTACCTTGCCAATAAGCCCGTTTGCAGAATTGAAGAAGGAAGAAAGAAAAGTCACACCTCGTAAGCTAAAGGCAGCAAAAAACAAGACCGTTCTGGTTGTTGAAGATGATCCCCAAACCAACAAGTTAATATGTACTTTTCTCGGTAACGCAGGATATCAAACCATTGCGGCATTCGATGGTGAAGAAGCGCTGCAGAAGGCAAGAGAATATAAACCATTTGCCATTACCCTGGATGTAATGCTTCCGAAAAAAGACGGATGGGAAGTTTTAAAAGATCTCAAGGAAGACAAAGAGGTTAAAGATATTCCAGTCCTTGTCATTTCAGTTATTGACAATAAGGATATCGGGTTCGGGCTTGGTGCAACAGATTATCTCTGTAAGCCAGTAAGCAGGAGTGAGATTTTATCAAAATTGGCCTCATACGGATTGCATCCCATCGTCAATAATTCGCATACGAAAGTATTGATTATTGACGATGATCCAAAATCAGTCGAACTGTTCAGCACATTTTTGTCCCCTGAAGGATATGAGGTATTAAAGGCCTACGGTGGAAAAGAAGGGATTGATAAGGCATTCCATTACAGGCCGGATTTGATCCTCCTGGACTTACTCATGCCAGAGGTTAGCGGTTTTGATGTCGTTGAAAAATTGAGGACATCACCTGAGACAGCTACAATCCCTATCATCGTAATTACAGCCAAGGAATTAACAGAGGATGATAAGGAAAAATTGAAATGTCATGTTTTACTGGTGGTTAAAAAGGGAACATATTCCAAAGAGCACTTTTTGCGTGATATTGCCGTATTGAGGAAACATTAAAAACTGCTGATGGCTTATAACCTTTCATTCTCCATTATTTTATCCAAACCACCGTATCATTTTCTTTGCAAGTTTGGGTACCCATCCGGTAAATATCTTTTCAGCATAGTATCTATCAGTTGCCCTTTTTACCGCCTGGGCCAGTGTAGGATAAATATGTATCGTATCGCTAATATTTCCTATCCTGATATTGCTCTTCATCGCCAGAATAAATTCATGTATTATTTCCGCACCCTGCGATGCGAGTACATGAGCACCTAACAGCATCCCTCTCCTGGTGCAAACAATCTTGATGATCCCTTTCTCCTCACCCTCGATAATAGCCTTATCTAAATTTTTCATATCATATTTATATACCTTAATCTCTTTGTATCTTTGCCGTGCCTCATCTTCTGTCAGGCCTACACGGCCTAGTTCAGGGTCAGTAAAGGTTGCCCAGGGGACAACACGGTAATCTGCGATCCTCTTGATGACAGGAACAAGGGCATTAAATACTATAAGACCCGCCTGATATTCAGCAACATGTGTAAAGAGATATTTTCCTGTTACATCTCCACATGCCCATATATTTCCGGTACTTGTACGCATGTTTCTATTCACTATAATACCTTTTTTTTCTGTCTTTACACCGGCAGCTTCAAGATTAAGTCCTTCTATATTCGGAGCACGTCCAACTGCAATCATGAAGTCCTCTGCCTGAAACAACCTTTCGAGTCCGTTCCTTTTGACCACAACCACCTTTTGATTCCCTTCCTGCCTGACGTGGTCGACTTCAACACCGGTGTGTATTTCGATTCCTTCATCCTTAAGGATTGATTCAAGGATATCAGCAACTTCCTTATCCTCGCGTGGTAAAATTTGATTTGTTTTTTCCAAAATTGTAACCTTAGATCCAAACCTGGCGTACAGTTGTGCAAACTCAAGCCCTATCGGCCCTCCGCCCAGTATAATAATAGACTTTGGTAAATAATTTAATTCAAGTGCGCTATCACTGGTTAAATAATCAACCTTATCGATCCCTTTAATAGGGATAGCAGCAGACCGTGATCCTGTAGCGATGACAAATTGCCTGCTTGTAATCCTCTGACCATCTAAATCAAAAGTCTGAGGGTCGATAAATTTTCCAAGGGCAAAAAAAACCTTTATCCCCATATCCTCAAATCTTTTTGGATCATCATGCGTACCAACCTTTGCAATTGTATTTCTCATGTGATCCATAACGTTTTTAAAATCGAAAGACACTTCTGTCTCATTTAAGCCATACTCTTTAGCCCTTCTTATATATGAGATTATTTTTGCAGAACGAATTAATGTTTTTGTTGGAACACATCCATAGTAAAGGCAGTCACCGCCGAGTTTATACTTTTCAACAAGGGCCACTCGGGCGCCAAGCTGAGCAGCCCCGCTTGCAGCATTTAATCCGCCAACCCCTCCGCCAATTATTGTAAGGTCAAAATCAGTCATAATTTTCTCTCCTCTAGTTTGTAGATTTGTTTAAACTTCAGTTTTTTAAATTCTTGAGGAGCATTAGTTATTACTAACCCTTAAATTCTACTAGATTTTTGGTCTGTCTGGATTGTATCTCTTTCAGGATAGCTTGTCCCTTCTGATTGTACTTCTGCCGGATCATCTTCTCTATATAATTGCAATTACTTGATAAGGAAGAAAGCTAAAGGTGAAAAATTGATGGGATGAGTTACGAGGCCATCATTCGCTTTTGTAGGGATCACCTCCTTTAATAGAAAACAAAAAGCCTTACTGTAAAGATGAGAATCAGTCATCTTCGGCAGTAAGGCTGTCTTTTTAAGACCCTTTCCTTTGCGCCCCCTGATCGCTCAGGGTT
>CAZPUD010000043.1:0-19823 GCA_964589115.1 uncultured candidatus Brocadiaceae bacterium
TCTGAATCAAAGGATAATGGGTCATCTCAAACGATGCTATTTTATATGCGGGCACTTCGAATTTTTCCAAATAAACCACATCCT
The DNA here is from genome assembly GCA_964589115.1 of uncultured candidatus Brocadiaceae bacterium. Taxonomy (GTDB): domain Bacteria; phylum Planctomycetota; class Brocadiia; order Brocadiales; family Brocadiaceae; genus JBDIVL01. The sequence goes on from CAZPUD010000043.1 coordinate 85, forward strand.
CCTCACTAAACGGTGTGGAGAGAAAAGGGATTCCTTTCTTTTTACAATAGGCAACAATTGGTTCATGAAAATCATACGGAAGCTCCGTCATCTTAATAAGATCAAACATGGTTGCCTTTTCATCCATAGCAAGCCGCTCTTTGAAATGCTTGAGCATGTGTGTATTTTTTGAATACATCCTATCCGCCTTATAGGTCTGGAATTTGACTCCATCGGCTTTTGACATAACCGCCATTTCTATAAGCTGTTTTGCTATTTTTAAACTCTGGTTATGGTTGCATCCAGCCTCTGCTAAGATATAACATGGAAATCCTTCTCCAACAGTTTTGTCTCCTATTTTTATTCTTTTCATTTCAAATCTTTCTCTATTATTTTTTTCAGAATATCTACCACTCTATGTACATCTTTATCCTCCAGTCCCGGATAGAGTGGCAAGGTAATAGCTTCCTCGTAATATTTCTTTGCTTCGGGAAACCTATCCATACTAAAACCCAAGTTTCTATAATACGGCTGCATTGGGACCGGTATATAATGCACCTGAACTCCTAGTCCCATCTCCCTTAATTTTTCAAATACCTCTCCTTTATTCATTTTAATATCAGTTAAATTAAGCCTTATAACATATATGTGCCTGGCAGAATTACCATCAGGAGACTGCACTTGTGTACGAACCGGGAGTGGTTTCAAAAGTTCATCGTACAATGAAGCCAAATATCTCCTTTTTGCAATAAACCCGTCCAGCCTTTTCATCTGCCCCATGCCCAAAGCACACTGTAAATCGCTTATGCGGTAATTAAATCCCAGTTCGTGTTGTTCATAATACCAGGAGCCATGATTCTCAAGAAGAGTATCCGTATCTTTTGTAAGTCCATGGGAACGAAGTTTCTGCAGCCTTTTATATATATTAATATCGTTCGTCAATATCATGCCACCTTCGCCAGTAGTAATACTCTTTACCGGGTGGAAGCTGAAAACAGTCATCTCCGAATAAATACAAGCCCCTATTTTCCTATCTTTATAATCTCCTCCCAGTGCATGACAAGCATCCTCAATAATCTTGAAACCATACTGATCAGCAAGTTCAAATATTTTTTCCATGCGGCACGATAAACCTGCAAAGTGAACTGGAACCAATACGTCGGGAAGCGTTTCATTTTTTTGGGCTTTTTTCAGTTTATCCTCTAACTGGCTAATATCCATGTTGTAGGTTTTAGTATCTATGTCGACAAAATCAACATTTGCCCCTGTATAAAGCCCGCAATTTGCTGAAGCAACGAATGTTATGGGACTCGTCCAAAGCCTTTTTCCTTGTCCCAATCCTGCAACAATTGCTGCCAAATGGAGACCCGCAGTTCCGCTCGACACAGCTACTGCATATTTAGTACCACAATAGGAAGCAACTTTTTCTTCAAAATCAAGAATTTTTGGCCCCTGTGAAATCCATCCTGAAGTAAGTACCTCAATGACCTCACTCACCTCCTGTGCAATAATATCAGGCTTCCCGTACGGTAGATAATGAATATCTGCTCCCATGTTTATCCTTTTTTATCTGTTATAGTATCTATCCATGATTCCGCAATTTCTCCGCCATCAATTATATATTGTATGCCTTGATCAATCATCACTTCAGGTGTATAATTTATTGCATTCTTTAACTTTGATATATCAGGCACTCTATAATATATTTCTCGCCCTGTATTTCTATCACTTTCTGCAAATGGTATAAACTTGGGTATTAAATTTGACTTTGCAATTGTCAATACCTTCTCTGCAAGATCTTTAATGGTAATAGGCTCTTTGTCATTGCCAATGTTAAATGTCTCATTTCTCAAGTTTTTATTAAGAAATACGTCTACAATTGCTCTACAGGCATCTGTTATATAACAAAAGGAACGAACTTGATTTCCGTCACCATAGATTTCTGGTGGAATTCCCTTTTGAACCATTTTAACAAATCTTGGCAATACAAATTCTGCCACCTGCTTTGGCCCGTAGATGTTAAAAAAGCGTACAATGTTATATTGCAAACCGTAATCATTACTAAAGCCATTAAGATACTTTTCTGAAGCCAGTTTTGAAATTGCATAACCAGACTTAGGATTAAAATGACTATCCTCCTTTATTTTATCTGTATGCAAATCCCCATAGACCTCTGAGGAAGAGGCAATTAAAATATAAGGTACCTTACTCCTAACACACGCTTCTAGTACGTTAATAGTACCCTGAATGTTTATAGTCATGCATTTCAACAATTGTTTCTCAGTTCTTCTAACTCCCAAAATAGCAGCAAGATGGAATATAGCATCGCATCCTTTTAGACACTCACATAAAGAAAATGTATCTAATATGGTACCAAATGTGTATTCAACACCTTCAATGAGTTCACTTGGCTGAATTATATCGAATGATTTTACGTAAAAACCTCTCGATCTCAATTCCTTTATCACATAACTTCCGATAAATCCATTTCCACCTGTAACTAAAACCTTCATTTCTTATCTTTTTTTAATCCTTCTCTTTTTTATTAATATTAATTACAGTATGTAATTTCATTCTTCCAGTCTTTCTTTCTGCCTTTCAAAATGATTTCTAGAGAATCTGGTCCGTGCCAAAAGAGCAGGTCTAGAACAGAAAGATATGGGACAAATTTGTATCGTTTTACCAGGTATTCAGGATGTTGATAATCCTGATATATGAATCCTATATTTTTCCTATAAAACTTTGAAATATCAATGTATGGTTTTGAACCGTTATTGGCTAGATAAATATTTGCATCAAGATAAGTACATATATCCACAAGCCTATCGTCTTTTTTTGATTTAAAATTGAATTCTGAACTTAATTTCAAATTATCTTTAATTCCCAATATTGAATAAAACATCCTTATTACTGCAATATTTAAATCAACCAGCCTGTGCCATGTCACCATAAGAATTTCTCTCACCTGTTTTATATAATTATGATAATAGGGTGATCTTGCATATACAAAGTGAATTGTCTTTAATATACTTTCATGCCAGTTTTCACTGTTACAAATTTCTATTTCACTAATCAAGCTTTCTTGCTTATGCTTTTTTACTGGAATAACAATCCATTGCCATCCTTCTTCTGAAGCGCTTAATATTTTATTCCTGTTTATCCATTCTCGCCTGATATATTGAACATCATCCAGCATTACAAATACATGTGCACGATGGGCCATTTCAAAGTAACCTAACCATGGCATAAAATTTGGCTGACAAATAGCAACTACTTTCCCAATATCTTTCTGTCTATAAAACACCGACAACCTTCTCGTATCCTAAATTCCATGGACTGCCCTGCCAATCATTGCAATCTTTACATGGCGAGCTTTCAGCAAACTGGTTATTTAAATGTTCCATTCGATTTTTACAGTAAAAATCACTGTGCCAGGCATCGTAAATAGTCGTCTCTGAAAGATGTTTGTATACCGTTTTATTTTCCCAATCAACCGGACACGCCTTAATCATTCCATCATAATTTATTACAACTCGCCTAAACCAATGCGGACAAGGCCATCTTTCAGCTTCACTGTTTTCCTTTGATTGTGAAATATCCACAAGATTAATATTGGAAATTAATTCTCTGATAAGTACTTTATCCACTAACGGTTCCCAAAACATCTTGAAATCCTCTAAGTCGTTAATATTTTCTTTTTGCTTTACAAAGCTTACCATTATTTTTAATGGTGAATTTCTTTTTGTTCTCAAATCTAAGATGCGCATTATGTTGTTTATAACTTTTTTAAACGATAGTCCCTTACGAACAATTTTATATGTCTCTTCCTTCATTGCATCTAATGAGAAATCAATCATAAACAAACCTGATTCTAAAATCTTTTCTGCAATATCAGCATTCATCAAAGACCCATTTGTCGTCAATCCCAAGGGGCCAACTTTTTTTTCTGCTGCATACGCAATCATTTTGAATAAATTTCTATGTAAAAGTGGCTCGCCATCAGCCGTTATGCGTACGAACTGAAGATATCTTCCTGCACATTCATCTATAGCCTTTTTGAATAATTCAAATTCTAGAAATGCGTGCCTTGTATTTGAAAGTGAATAGAGAACAGAATGAGGGCAATGGATACATTTAGAATTACATACATTCGTTATGTCGAACATTATATACGTAGGAAACTCTGCACATTCAGAAGATTCAAAATTATATAAAACACTCATACTTATAACCCAAACAAACTGTAAAATCTTTAGAAAAGTACAAATATAACATTTGCACTATTGGTTGATCGGTTCGTATCAAATCAAACCCATGAAAATGCATTTTTAACATTTATAGGAAACAGTCTTACTATCAAATTACACCGCCTTAAAATTATATAAATACTCGCCTTTCTTTGTTCCATACCAAACAACCTTTCTAAGCCAGTCTTTAAGATTTGGCCATTTATTTGTTGTTCTATCTATGATATAACTCGTTATGTATTGTTTTAGTGGTACATCTAATCCAGTTAATTTTTTATTGTATACTTCTAAAATATTGTGATTTAAGGTAACTTTTAAATCCTTATCGACGAATGGCAGTTTAATCAAATCTTTATTGATCGATATTGTTTCTTTTAACAACCTGGCAGGCATTTTCATGCCTTTCTCTTGTAGAAAATCGGATAAAAGATATTCTGATTCTTTATAGAATTGTGTTAACCTGTTTTCTGCACAAAGTTCGATAAATATATATTCATCTACAGGCCACCAAATATTAAGCCACTTCTCAGAGGCAACATGTTCATATCCTCCTTCCTGAATATCTATAGCCTTCCTGGTTAAGAAAGAGACGATTTCTGACAATCTTCTGCATTCTTCGTGTTTGGATATGAAAAGCTCTATCAGTTCCTTAAAACTTACAGAATGTAGCGTATTCAAAATCAGAAAAGGTATTTGAAGAAGCTTGTTGAAATAAAGCAGTGAAGTCATCCAGCAAAAAACCCTTGTTTTAACCCATTCCTCTCTTGGCATAGCATTTGTCCCAACGACAAGTCTTTGAATTTCTGTATTCTTATCTTCTCCATTAAGGGAAGTATGATGTGATATGAGTTTAGATTCTGTAACAACAAGACCAAATTTTTCCAAATATTCCGGTTCTGCCATTTCCGTATTTTCAAGTATAGATAGATTGATAAATTGAATCCTATTATGTTGACCGGCATTAATTAAATCCGATACTCCGGCAGTAAAAGAATCGTATGTTTCATCCGGCAATGCAATAATCATGTCACTGAATGTTGGAATCTTATTTCCGGTAAACATTTGTTGTAATTCCTTGTATGATTCGCTGCTGATGTTACTACGGTTAATGCTTTTTAGCGTTTTTTCATTTAATGATTGAAGCGCTAAATTTACTCCTTTCTGCAATCCGGAATCAGTTAAAATCTTCTGCATTGTAAATATCTTTTCCGTAGAGTTTTTTGTATTCTGAACAGAAAATGCCTTTGGATAGCCAAAACGTTTTTTGTTTTTAGCAACCTTTTCAGCTATTTCCTGATCTCTTTCGAATATGCCAAAATTTGCGTCACAGCAAAAAACAAATTCAATTTTATGCTCACTAAACCAATCTATTTCTTTAAATATACGTTCTTTTTGAAATTTATAAACTTTGCTCCTTGTTTGTTTTCCCCAATAACAATATGAACAGGAAAATGGGCATCCTCTGTTTGTTTCAAGCAAACCTGCCCACCTCTCTTCAGGATATGCTTTTATTAATCTGTTAAATATTCCCTCCAGATAAGGAGATGGTATTTTATCGATATCTGTTATCCTTTCAGTCTGAGGATTATGCACATACTGCTTGTTTTCATTCATATATCCAATTGAGGGTACCTTTTCCCATGATTTTTCCTGATAATTTTCCAGAATTTTCAGAAATGGAATTTCACCCTCTCCACAACAGATAATGTCTATAAACTCATATTTGTTCATAAATTTCTTACCCATGTCAGGGGATTCAGGAATATTTGGACCACCAAATACAATTGTGATACTATTGTTTTTTTTGACACCTTCCGCAATCTTTAAGTTTATCTCATGATTCCAGAGATAACTGCTAAAAAAGATAATATCAGTATTTTTTAAATAGTTAACCGCAGATTTAATGGTAATTCTTTTGTAAATCGGCAATTTAAAAACAAACGAATCTGGTTCAGGTAAATATTTTTGAGCGTATGCCTGAAGGAGTCCAATTGAGTATGGGAAATAATAATCAGTGCCAAATCTATCTCCAATTTGTACCAACCCTACCTGTATTTTGTTTTTAAAAGACATACCAATTTATACTGAGTCAATTTTCAAAATAGTTAAATTTGCTCTGGTATTCCTGTGGATGTTTAATAAACCATTCCCAGGTTTTCTGAAGACCTTCCTTCAGGGAGGTAGTTGGATTATAATGAATTAAGTCCCTTGCAAGAGACATATCCATTACCCTCTTTGAAACTCCTGTGGGCCTGGTAGTATCAAACACATATTCAAAATCTACTACCGTGCGTAAGGTTTCTACCAGTTCTTTAATAGAATACGGTCGGCTGCTACCCAGGTTTACAAAACCAGACCTTGTCCCATAATACAGTGCTAAAATTATACCTTCCGCTACATCCCTGCTGTATACAAAATCTCTGATAGCAGACCCATCACCCCATACAATTAAAGGCGATTCTTTGTGATAAATGCGGTACATAAGGGACGGTATTACCAGTGAATTTTTAGGATTAAAATTATCTCCAGGCCCATAAACGTTTGAAGGTCTTACTACTGCAAAATTATCTAAATTATGTTCCATTTTATATGCTTGTACTTGCAATTCAGCCATTCTTTTTGCCCATCCGGCAAAATCCATGGGAATACTATCCAATTTATATTCCGATTCTTTAAAAACTTCCGCATTGGAATAAGCCCCAACTGAACTTGTATAAACGGTTTTTTTTACTCTATTTATTCGACAAGCTTCCAAGATGTTGGTATTCATCATCAACATGGGAACAAAATGGGTAGCAATATTTTGCGCCGCAGCCTTTACTGAAGCACCTATTCCTGCTATGTGAAAAATATAATCCATATCTCTGCAAACATCCTTGCAGAAATTAAAGTCTGTTAAATTACCACAAATATGCTCTGCTTTATTGTTCACATTTATCTTGTCGAGTGACACAATCCTTATGTTCGCACCGGCTTGTACCAAAATATCTACCACTTGTCTTCCTATCATGCCGGTACCACCGGTTATCAGAACATTTTTCGAATCAAAAGTTTTCAAAATCTTGTCATCTATTGCCATGCTGCCACCAATAATGCGTTATTAATTTATAAATCATATCAATTACAAATCCGGTTTTTATTTAGTAACAGTTATAGCCATCCATGGACTCCGGGACAACTCCTTTCTCCAGTACTCCAGAATGTCCTTGAGTGTTTGTTCTAATGGTATTTCCGGTTTCCATCCTGTTTCCTTTTTGAATTTATCGGTCGAGGGGATCTGTAAGGTAACATCTGATGGTCTCAAAAGTTCCGGGTCTATCTTAACTTCGCACTTTATTTTAGAAAAGGAGAGCATCTTGTCCAATGCTTCTCCTATTGTCATTGTTGAATTACCGCCAATATTATAAACTTCTCCAGGTGGACATTTATTTACTAAAAGCCAATATGCTCTTACCGCATCCCTTACATCAGAAAAAGTTCTTACGGATTTTAAATTTCCTACTTTAACGACAGGGTCTTTCAACCCCAATTCTGCAGCGGCTATCTGTTTTGCAAATGCCGACATAGCAAAAACATCTCCCCTTCTTGGTCCAGTATGAGTAAACATCCTTGTTCGTATTGTTTTAATGCCATACGAAATCCAATATTGATAGGCCACCATATCTTCACCCACCTTGCTTACGGCATAAGGAGAAGCAGGCCGAAATGGACACTCTTCCGTAATCGGGATATCAGATTCGCTGACTTGACCATATACTTCGGAAGACGAACAAATGTGAATAACAGGGTCAATTTCCACAATCCTCACCGCCTCAAGCAAATTTGTGGTTCCAATGACATTAGACCAAAGAGTATGTATCGGAGAATTAAAACTTGTAAGGACATAACTTTGTGCCGCTAAATGAAATATAAAATCGGGTTGTATCGTTTTTATGTGGCGTATTAATGCGCTTAAGTCGCAGAGGTCAGCTTCTAAGAGTTTTACTTTATTGTAAATCTTTTCTAAATTATTACGGGGGCTTCTCCATCTGCATAGTCCATAGACCTCGTGCCTTTCATCAAGGTTCAATACATACTCTGCAAGATGACTTCCAACAAATCCAGTGATACCTGTAATTAAAACTTTCATTCAAAACTGTCCTCCGGCTATTTACTAAAATGGTCCTTTAAATTCTATCTCCTCAATTTGTAATTTTGTTATTGGCTCCCACTGCCTGTCATGAGGATACATCATATTATATGCATTGAGTGCAATCTTTTTTGCATCAGGGTAAAACTGTTGTTCCAATGAGGGAGTAGTGGGGCATGGAACAAAGGCAAACCCCATTCTCCTCATCTCTATTTCCTTGTGTATATTTCTTTCAATAAGTCGGGTCATGATCTCAGCGCCTGCACCACATGTCATCCATGCATTGTCTATTATAATAAGTTTCTTTGTTTTTAATACCGACACAGAAATCGTATCCATGTCCAGCGGACTAATAGACACCGGATCAATTACTTCAGCGTTTATGCCAACTTCCTGTAAATATTGGCGTGCCCTCAGACACTCGATTGCCATTTGAGAAATTCCGACCAAGGTAATATCATCACCTTTAGCAAGAACGCGAGCCTTACCAAAAGGAATCGTATAGCTCTCTGATGGCACATAACCCTTCTGATAATAAAGCAGTCTATGCTCAATGAACATAACAGGATTATTATCCCGAATACTTTGGGTCAAACAACCTTTAGCATCGTATGGTGTCGAAGGTGCAACTATTTTTAAACCGGGAATATTCATCAGTAAAGGATATATACTTTGAGAATGTTGAGCACCTTGCCCCCAGCTTTTACCAATTAAAGCCCTCACCACGATAGGAACAAAAATACTTCCACCAAACATGTATCGCATTTTCGCAGCCATATTGATAATCTGATTCATTGCCAACAATACAAAATCCATTCTGATATGTGTATTTATCGGTCTCAATCCTGCAAGGGAAGCTCCTATCGCTACACCTACCATGCCATCTTCAGCCAGAGGTGTGTCAAAGACCCTTTCCTTTCCGTATTTATCGGCAAGGCCCACTGTAGTTCCTAAAATCCCTTTAGGGTCATCAACTCCTTGGCCAAAAATTATTACAGATGAGTCCTTCTCCATCTCCTGTTCTATAGCTTCTTTTATCGCCTCCGGATAATTTAAGATACGTTCCATATGTTATTCAGTAAAAAGGTCTGTATAAAGTTCTTCTTTTTCCGGGAAAGAACTTTCTTCCGCAAATTGAAACGCTTCTTCTATTTTTTTTATTTCTTCAGATTCGATTTTACTCGATACTTCACGGTTTAAGAGATTTTTTAATTTTTTAAGCTGGTCATTTTCTATCCAATACTCTATGTCATCCTTTTGTCTGTATCCTAAATGATAATCTTCATATGGCCCCACATGTTCTTTCCATCGGCATGTCAAACACTCAATAAATAGTGGTATGGGATTTCCAAGAGCAATTTTTTCTAAATAATTTTTAGTAAGTTCATATATCCTAAATATGTCTCCATCATCTATCCGCTCGGTCGGTATTCCATAAGATTGCACTCGTTCGCATAGATTGTCAGAATGGCGTCGGTTCAAATGATGAGAATGTATTGCATAAAAATTATTTTCGCATATAAACAAAATGGGTAATTTATTTAAAGCAGCAAAATTCATGCTTTCGTGAAAAGCACCTTCATCAACAGCTCCGTCACCAAAGAAACTCACTACAATAGACCTTGATTTTTTATACTTTAAGGCATATGCATACCCTACAGATAAGGGAATTGTTGTCCCTACAATTGCAGAAGTCCCCATAACCCCTTTTTCTATATCAATGAGATGCATTGATCCTCCTTTTCCCCTTGCACACCCAGTGACTTTCCCATACAATTCAGCAATCATTGCTTTAAGATCACCGCCTTTTGCAAGATACATTGCATGTCCCCTGTATGTTCCGAAAACAATATCGCCATCTCTTAATGCTTCGCATACTCCTACAGCAATAGATTCCTGGCCAATTGAAAGATGCACTGGGCTTTTAATCTTATCTGTAAGATAAATTCTAGCTACTTCTTCCTCTACCTTTCGTATTCGGTATAGAGAACGGTACATTCTTTCTATTAATTTGCTTTCTTTTTTTTTCATAATTAAATAGCAACTTCTTTCAAATTCTTGATAAACCATTCATATGTTTGCCGAATACCTTTGTTTAATGGAGTTGCAGCTATCCAGCCAAGATTTTTTAGTTTTGAAATATTGAAAATTTTTTTTGGCATTCCATCAGGTTTTGAGGTATCAAACTCTACATTGCCGGTATAACCAACTTCTTCTTTTATTATGTGCGCAAGATTTTTTACTGAAGTCTCTTGCCCCGTTCCAATATTAATAATTTCTGTACTATTGTAATGCTTCATTAAAAAAATAGAGGCATCTGCGACATCATCCACATAAATAAATTCGCGAACGGCATTGCCTGTTCCCCAAATGGAAACTACAGTTATATTTTGGAGTTTTGCCTCATGGAATCTTCTTATTAAAGATGGTATTACATGGGAATCGGATAAGTCAAAATTATCGTTTGGTCCGTAAATATTAGTGGGGATTGCACAAATAAAATTTGTGCCATATTGTTTATTATATGCCTGACACATTTTTATTCCCGCGATCTTTGCCACTGCATAGTATTCATTCGTTGGTTCTATGCTGCCAGAGAGCAAATATTCTTCTTTCATAGGTTGTGGACATTCACGTGGATAACTGCAAGCACTTCCATAAAATAAGAGTTTTTGTACACCGTAAAGGTGCGAGGCATGGATCACATTAGTTTGGATAGAAAGATTTTCGTAAATAAACTGTGCGGGATGTGAAATATTAGCCTGAATACCACCAACTCTAGCAGCAGCCATTATGACATATGAAGGCATCTCCTGCTGAAAAAAAGCTTCAACGTCTTTTCGCCTTGTTAAATCAAGTTCTTTGCGCTCTCTAATAATAACATTTTTATATCCGTCACCCTTTAGTTTACTATGAAGTGCAGAACCTAATAATCCTGCATGTCCTGCAATGTAAATCTTTGCGTTTTTATCTAGCATTGTATATCAACCGTTGGAACCAGTTTTTCAGGGTGTCTGTTTAAATAAAAATAATCATCAGGTATTCCTATGTCTATAAAAAAACCTTCTGCTTCTTTTCCATATAATCCACGGTCTATGAGCAAGGGCAATACATTCTTTTCCAGAGAAATATTGCCGGAAGGAATGTTGTTGAATATTTTGCGATTAAATATATAAATACCTCCGTTTATTGTGCCGGGTTTGTTTTGCCCTTTTTCTGTAAATTTTATTACATTTCCTTTGTTACCTAATTCAACCCTTCCATATCTGCCGGTATCAGCCATTCTCACCAGACTCATTGTGGCAAGCGCATCCTTCTTCATATGGAATTCTACAAAGGAAGCGAAGTTAATATCGAGAAACGAGTCCCCATTCATAACGAGGTAATTATCATCGTTTGATAATGTACCGGCCATTCTTATCGCACCACCGGTGCCGAGGGGTTCTTTTTCTTCGGAATAGCTAATTCTGATCCCTGCATGGTTAAAATTATTAAAATAAGACTTAATTATATCGCTTTTATAACCAACGGAGAGAATTATATCTTTAATCTTCCATTTGGCAAGCTGTAATATCAGATATTCAAGAAACGGCTTGCCCGCAATTAGAGCCATTGGCTTAGGAACGTCTTTAATCACATGCCTTAATCTTGTTCCCGCTCCTCCGGCCAGTATGATAGCTTTCATTTCTGGTTTTCTGCGCAGTTTATACTGCAAAACAATTAAAACGTATGGCAGGAATTATTTGTTCTTATATAATGTGCTTTTCTATCCAGAGTATCAGCCATAAGTATTCAAAAAATCTTCGGCGGTGTCTAAAATATAATTGCATGAATCTTCATTCAAATCCTGATGCACTCCGATGTGTATCGCATTTTCACCAATGTATTCCGCATTAGGGAAATCACCAAGTTTATAGTTTAAAAATCTAAAACCTGGACATTGCGTCGGTATAGATGAAAAAAGATTTCTTGTGTCGATTCCATTTTTTTCGAAATAATTTACCAGTTGTACCCGTGTAAATTTAACATCCTGCTGGATAATTATAGGAAAGGCATGAGGTCCTATTTCTTCGTAAGGTTCTTTTCTAATGGTTGTTAAATACGACTCAAATTTTTTGAACTTTTCCATAAGATAATATAAATTATTTTTTCTTTTCTTCAGTATGTCTTCGTAGATATCAAGATTGCCCAAACCGATGGCTGCCTCCAATTCATTCATTTTGGAAGAATAGCCGATTCGTTCAAAAATAAATCGTATATCTTCATTTTCTCCATATTGAAATCTCTTTGCACAATATGCTGAAGCGGTATTCAGTATACAGCTTTCACATTTACACGCCCTGCCGTGACTGCGCAAAGATCTTAAAATTTCTGCATATTCTGGGTTATTTGTGGTTATGATCCCGCCTTCCACAGTTGATATAATATGTGCAACATAAAGGCTAAAGGCAGCCATATCACCTAATGCCCCAATATTTTTTCCTTTGTATGAAGCTCCATGAGCTTCGGCTGCGTCTTCTATAACCAGCAAATTATATTTTTTTGCAACATTAACAATTTCATCCATTTTTGCAGGTTTGCCCATAAGGTGTACCGGCATAATGGCTTTTGTCTTTTCTGTAATTGTGGATTCAATTTTTATGGGATCAATATTTAATGTGTCTCTTTCTACATCAACAAATACAGGTATAAAACCAGCTTGTAAGATTGAATTGCCTGTAGCAACAAAAGATAGCGCTGGTGTTATTACTTCATCGCCCCGTTTTGCCCCGAAATCATACAGTGTTGCAAGAGCAAGGGCATCTGCATCGGTACCAGTGCTTACTGCAACCGCTTCTTTTGTACCAATAAGTTCTGCAAATTTTTTTTCAAACTCCCTCACGTACTTGCCACTTGAGAGCCGGTTGGATTCCAGTATTTTTTCTATTAAATTTTTTGATTTTTCAGTGACAGAAATAGTTCCAAAAGGTATTTTCATTATGTTTATATTCCTGCTCCGCTGTAATAAATAATTTGGCTGCCTAATGTATCAAAACGAAAAGGAACATAGAGTAGAAAATCAAGCGCTTTTATAAGTTTTTCTCTATCCTCTGGTTTTATAAAAAACAAAATAAAGCCACCTCCGCCGGCACCTAAAATTTTTCCCCCGATTGCGCCATTTCTCATAGCAATATCATATATATGATCAATAAAAGAATTAGATACTTTACTTGAAAGTCTTCTTTTGATTTGCCAGCTTTCGTGGAGCAGTTTACCAAAATCGAGTAATCCATTGTCACCATTCAAAATATTTATGGCTTCATTTACCATATTTTGTATCGTTGAAAGCTCCGATTTATTTTTATTTATCTTTTTAACCTTTTCTTCTTCAATTTGCGATGCAGTTCTTGAAAAACCTGAAAAAAACAATGCTAAATAATCTTGAAACAGTCTAAATCTTTCAGACGTAATTGGTATAGTCCGCACTTCAATATTATGGTTACCGATAAACTCTATTTTGTTTAATCCACCAAAAGCCGTAATAACTTGGTCTTGTGAACCAACGTTTTCTTTAATCAGATTTTGTTCTATATGGACTGATTCGAGTGCTAAACGTTTTTTTGTAACCATTTTTCCTTTCAGGGCATATAAAGTATGCAGCAATCCTACTGTAAATGCAGAACTGGACCCTATTCCTGAACGGGCCGGAAGATCGGCATCGTGGTGTATCTCCAAACCTTCTTTTATATCCATAAATTTCAAGGTTTCCCTCGCAGAGGGATGAACAATTTCATTTATATCATTTACCTGCTCAGTCCTTGAATAAACAATTCTATGTTTATATCCGAAGAAAAGTGGAAGGCGTCTGCAACTTATATAGCAATATTTATCTATGGTGGTAGATAAGACTGAACCACCGTTTTCTTTGTACCATGCGGGAAAATCTGTCCCACCACCAAAGAAGGAAATCCTAAAAGGCGTCCTGCTTATAATCATGATTTATTCCTTACAGCCAAAACTTTAAAATTCTAAATGTTAAACTAGGTTCGCAACTTTAATACCAAAATTTTTGTAAAATAGTTGCAGAGATATGAGGTAAAAAATATTGGATAATTGGTAGAAGGAAAAGATAACTGATAGCAGGTAAAAATCAATATGAAGTAGGTTGTAAGCAGTAGACAAAATATATTAAGTAGTGGGTAATTAAAAACTAACGACTGAGGTTTAAGATTATACCACTATTAATTACTAAAGGATCTGACTTAGCATTTCGATTCCTCAGCACTATGCTTCTTTTAACTTTACCTTAACAGGTTCTTTCATGAAAATTGAAAACTTTTAGAAGTAGGGAAGAAAATATGAGAAAAAGTGTATAAAAAATATACATGATGTTAAAAAAATAGAAACTATGCTATTTTTAGGAGTTGGAGAGTTGAGGAGTTAAAGAGTTTAGGAGTTGGAGATTTGGGAAGTTATGGTGTCTGGATTAAGGCTATTTCATTGTCTAGGCCTTTTCTAAAAACCCTTCGATGGCCTCAATAAACGCAAGAAAATCTTTATACCCGGCTCTACAGTTCTTTAGGAGTTTACTGTTATCCATAATCCAATATCTGTGGACGAACGAATTACTGAAATCAAAGAATGGTCTTAACGATGTGAAAGTTCCTGTGGGATAATCCTCTGTGTCTATAGGCTATAATTAATGCCCTTAAACGGGATTGGTATTATAGATTAGCCATAAACTTACACAAATATCGCTTTTAACTCTACCTTAAAACCAGTTAAAATTGTGGAACTTATGTTTTCGTTTTTTTGTATCCTGCCGATAAGGATAAATTTACCATTATCATTTTTATATGATTCAATCCATTTTTCTATTGGGTCGACTATCCAGTATTCTTTGACTTTGTGTTTTGCATAAATATCTTTTTTGTGTACCAGGTCATAATAATCAGTTGAAGGTGATAATATCTCGATAACCAGATCAGGCGCTCCTTCAATTTTTTTTACTATACTAAGGTTGTCGTTTGAAATAAAAATTATATCGGGTTGATATGTTTCTGATTCTTCGAGGTACACATCAATCGGGGCGTAGTAGACTTTTCCCGTTTTTTGTTTCAGTTCTGCATATTCGTACAGAAAATATCCAAGCCGTTTTGATATTTCCTGATGATACGTGGATGGCGACGGTATCATGACGAGCCTTTCCCCTATTAGCTGGTATGGTGACCCCTCCGGAAGTTTTAAATAATCATCATACGTATAGTGCTTTTTTTCAAGTAGTGCCGTGTCTGTTTTTGTGGTTTCCTTCATAAGAATTTACTCCTTCTTATGCTGTGTTATTTCATGAATATTTCTTTTAGATTCAGGGTTGCAAATTCTACTCTTAAAGGTTGTATTTTTCCGGTTCTTATTTTTTTTATTTTTTCTTTAACAAAGACAGCCATTTGCACCTCTTCTTTGCAATAGTATTTTGGTATTTTGATATGTGCTACTTTAAGAAATGATGTCAGCCAATAATGAAGTGTTTTCTATGGGTAAAAGATAACATCTGATGGAAGGATAAAGCAAGAAACTTCTTAGTTACTTTAAAGGAGAATATGGTTCTTGCGTTTATATTTTTTTGGAGAAAGAGGTATTTTTATCCTCTTGATCGTATATAAATTTGGAGTATTGGAGTAATGGAGTTTTTTTACAACAACAATCCATTACTCCAATACTTCATGCCAGGGGCTTTGGTCTGGTAAGCTGGGCTGAGGGATGAGACCTAATGTTCCAATAAATGCTGTAAAAGTTGATGTTGGGTTTTGTTCCTCAACCCAACCTACAGGACTAATCAATTACAAGACTAACCCGTTTATGTAAATGCGTTGGTTGAGGTAAGTTTGCTAGCGCATCTTTTATGTCTTTTTGTTCAGGCTGTATGGTTAAGGACTTTTCCCAGGTAGAACGGGCCTTTGCAAGATTATGCGTCATTTGATAGCAATGTCCTAATAGATTATAAACAGGTATTATATCTTCATTTTGAGTGTCTGTAGTTTCTGACCAAAGTGCATTGATGCTATCAGTTGCCTCTTTCGTTTTTATATATTCTTCAAGGACAAAAATAGCATCAATGTATTTTTCCTCTTTATAATAAAGATTTCCTAGGTTATAAAATGCGCTTAAGTAAGATGTGTCGAGTTTTGTAGCCATAGCAAAGAAACTTTCTGCCTGTTTATCCATGCCTAGTTCTATGCAACATTCGCCGAGTAAATTGTATGCTTCTGTATTGTTTTTGTCTATGAGTAATGTTTCTCGAAAATGTTTCATAGCCCTTGGATATTTCTTTTCTATCTTATATATAATACCAAGTAAAAAATGTACCTCTGCATCAAATTCATTATTTTTGAGTATAGGTAGAAGTATATTTTTGGCCTCTATATAGTTTTCTTTTTTAATAAATAATTTGCAAAGGTTTATGGCAGATGGTATATGGTCTGGTTTTAGTCTATAAGACTCTGTTAAAAAGGCTTCCGCCTCTTTTTCCATATTGTTGAGAGCGCAGCACTGTCCCATAAGGTAATAGGTCTCATAATCATCAGGATTTGCCAGTACAACTTCTTTAAAATGGGGAAGTGCCATATTGTATTCTTTGCGCTCCATATACAGAGAGGCCAGGTTATAATGAGCTTCAGTTAAAGCAAAATTAATTTGTAATGCTTTTTTAAAGTTGTCAATTGCCTCGGTGTATTTCTTATTTCTTGTATTAAAAATCCCAAGGTGATTATATCCTTCTGCATAATTAGCATCCATCTCAATGGTGTTCTTTAAATACGGGTAAGCATCATTCCAGTTGCCGTTTTCAATAAGCGTGTTTGCTTTTGCAACGGTCGCTTCGAAATCATTGCTATTGTCTGCAACATTATTCTGAAGTGGAAAAAAATTAGAAGAAATATCTCGATATATATCCGTCATGATTGTATTTCCTTTATGAGAGATGTTTTTAAAAAATATTTTTTAAGAATTTGACTTTTCTCCATCCTTACGCCACTTTTGTGCTATTTCAATGAGTTCAAGTTTAGATATCTTTGATGCCTTCTTGTTTTCTTCCTGGATTTTTTCAAAGATTTCTTCACGGTGAACCTTTATATCCTTAGGTGCAATAATACCTAACTTGACTTGTTTATTTTGGCATTCTAAAACGGTAACCCTTATGTCATTTCCTATGGTGATGCTTTCTCCTAACTTCCTTGTTAGTATAAGCACATTATTTTACCTTTCTAAATGTTGTTAATTAAAAACTCTGTCAGAGACTTTATTCTTCTAGTTATTTAATCTTGATGAGTGGATGATTTAAGCTGTAATAATCCTCAGTTAATACGAATTGTTTTCCAGTTTTATTCTCCATATTTATAAGAATAGGCCCTTTCAGATTTATTGTGACATCCGTTGGTTTATCACCCATGGTAACGATGCAAAATGTTTCAACAGTTTTCATATCTTTAATGCTCAGTGATGAGAGATCATCTATGGACTCTATTGGATTGTAATCTGTAAAAAGAGGTACCGGGTTAATAATTGGAAAGGCAACGATTGGATTTTCAACAGAAATTAACCACTCAAATGGACGGCATTCTTCAATGTTAACGATTACAAATTGTCTGAGTTCCTCAAAGCCAAATATGCCGTTTTCAAAGGTAATAATATTATCCTTTTCAATGTGTAAATCACCAAATTTTTCCGTTGATAAATTGAGCATATTACTCTCTTTAGCCGGCCTGTCTTCTACACCTATCATGTTTTTACTCCTATTGTAAAGGTTTAAAGAAATAAATTTATGTTTAGTTATTTCAAAGTTGTATTGTAGAACGAAGCGACTGCTTCGTTCGAGCGAAATGACGCTCCGCTCTACATCAAAAAAGCCACAGAAGGCTTAATTTAATGTATAGGAATTTAAAGGTTTTTCATTATGCCATTAACACACCTCTGGCCCCTCTCAAGAGGGGAATTCAATAAGTCCCCTCCCGGGAGGGGACCAGGGGGTGGGTAAAAAAGAAAAGTTGTTGGGTTTTGTCTTTTAAAACCCAACCTAATTCATGTGCTAAATATTCGCAAGCATTATGCCATGACTGAGAAATAAGTGGTAAGAAAAAATTAACAAAATCCTATTGTGCTTGTAATTTAGCAGTTAAGAACATTTTTAATTTCATAGTGTTCTGATTACTATAATAACCGGGCAGGTAAAAAAGGAAAATTTTTCCACGTAGATAAGAAAGTATGTGTTGTTTGTCGACCGTTAACGGTATGAGATGAAATTTCTTTGTACAGGATGACGAATTTTTATACAAATTTACCTGAGAAAGTCGAGAAGGGTTGGTTGAATAATCTTTGCACCCGTTGCCAGGGAAGATTGCAAAACGTTCTCTTGCTGTTTTAGGTTCATGATTAGAGATGCTATGTCAGCATCTTCTGTATATGAGATTGATTCTTTCAATGCCGTCTGTGAACTTTCAAGCCTGCTTTTTGTTATTTCTAATCTGTTTGTCCTTGCACCGAACTTTGTAATCTCTCTTGACAATGCATCTGTCGCAGTTTCTAAATTTGTTCTTTCTGTTAAGAATGCTGTAGAGTCAAAAGTTGATGCTTCGAGTTTATCCCTCAATGATACTAATGTTGAAAAGGTCTTATTATCCTGGAATAATGTACCCCCGGGTGAGTTTATCTGAATGAACATGTTAGGGCCTATTTGGTATTTTAGTTCTTCATTATTGCCATTGTAAGATATAGAGGATATTCTTCCATTACTGTCTCGCGTTGCTGAAAAAGGGGCTATAAGGGTTTTTGTCCCTGAAAATACGTAACGGCCGTTATTATCCATATTTGAGAATTGAAGAACCGATTCCATCAATTCATTTAATTCACCTGCAATGATTTCTCTTTCAGATTGTCCAAGGGTATCGTTACTGGCCTGAATGGTTAGTTCTTTAACTTTAGTAAGGATTTCCTGAATGTTTTCCAGCGCCAGGGACGTGAAATTTATTTGTTCTTTTGCAGTTTCGGTGCTGTCTAAAAATTGTTGTATTTGAAGCTCTTCTGTCTTTAATCCAAGCACTTTTCTTGTGCCTGACGGATCATCTGATGGACGGTTTATATGCTTTCCACTTGATAATTTTTCCTGTATATCCTGCATTTTTTTGAAATTTAATTTTATATTGGAAAGTGTCGTACGATTTATACTTTCCTGGGTTATTCTTAATGACATAATTTAACCCTCCATGGGTATTTGGTCATGCGTAAATGTAAATGGATATATTTAGGAATTTCAATCCTGTTTCTTCCCTCTGGAAAGAGGGGCTTAAGGGGTGTGTAAAAGTGAATAGTGAATAGTAGTTAGTGAATAGTTAAATGGTTATATGGTTGGA
>CAZPUD010000044.1:0-19407 GCA_964589115.1 uncultured candidatus Brocadiaceae bacterium
AGGCTTTCGACATCATGGCAAGTTCCCTATTAATGGTTGCCGGTTTTGCATCCTGATTTTTTCTCAGTATCTTGTACTCGTAAAGCATTTTGGGGGTTACTGCCGATAGCTTTGAATCACCAAAGTAGGGTAAAAGATGCTTCAAAGATGCAGAATAACTGATGCGTGTCTTGATTGATACCGTTGGAGCATGTTCAAGCATAAACTTATCCATCATGCCTTTGAAGGTTTTGTTTTCACCAATATGCTTTTCAAAGTATCGCCCCTCTATAATCTCAGTTCTAATCTTGGCTTCTATCGCCTGGCCGAGCTTTTTATCGGTCGTTTCCAGGCTCTTTCTGATTCTTTTTCCCTTGTAACTAATAGAAGTCCACCAAATACTGCCCTGTTTATACATATCCACCTCCTTTCCCGTGGCAGTTGGTGTCTGTATGACCGCTATAGATTATAGCCTTTTTCATGTATGCCCTCAATAATTTTACCCGATATTTTCTCGCATTGATCGGTGTCGCGTTTTAATGTAGCCATTATCTTGTCTATGTCTTCCAAATCAAAAAGTACCCTACGACCGTATTTTATTGATGGGATTTTCCTTTGGCTTGCCCAGTCGTACAGCGTCTTTATTGGCAGAGATGTGTATTCTGAAACTTCCTTAATGTTAGCATAACGTTTTTTCATTTTAGACCCCCTAATTTTTATGAGTTATTGGGTTTATTGAGTTTGTTGGGTTAGAGATGTTGGTAAACTCAATAAACGCAACAAACGCAATAAACGAAATTTTTATCTCTTCATGTTTGTCTTGTACACAAGGGTGTTGTGGTTCCGATCTGCCTTCATCGTGCATTTTGGACATATTCTGTTTCCTGCATGTGTTGAAAGAAAAGGTTTATTGCACATAAGGCATATGCGTTCAGCTTTGTTTATGTTTGTGCGCATGAGTAATTCCCTGACCTGTTCGTCAGATGCTATAATTTCCTTAGGTGTCATATCGGTTTTCCTTTGATCACTTATTCAGTTGAAAACCACACAATGAAAATGCATATCAACTTAGTTTTTTGAAAAACGTATTATCTACTAGCTCCATAGGAGCTACCTGTTATATACAGGCCGCTCCTACGGAGCTATTTACCCTATTGAATCTTATTTGGCTACAAACAGACCGCCCCTAACGGGGCTGTATAGTTTTTTATGTTCTTTTGGTTTTTTCAAAAAACTAAATTGTTACGAAAATGCTATTTTCAACATTTAAAAATGCTTTGGAACGGTTTTGGTATAGTTAGACATGTCTAAAGCGATCCGAATCGTTTTTAGACCCCGAAACCCTATCGTGAGTCTTTGTTTTTTGGTAAAATTTTAATGCCTCTGGGTTGCCTTTTTTGTTTCCGGTACCTTTTCTTTTTGGATTATGCCCTAACCGATACGAATGTAAGTAGCAAAGCCTGCCCTCGTGAAGTAATTTTCCCTTACAGTCTTTGACCTCTTGTCTGCTCTCTACACAGTCTATACAATGTAATTTAATACTTCTGAGTGGCGATAAAGACTTGCTGTTTAACTTGCAATCTTCGCTATCACATATAAAACCCTTTACCATCCCCATACACCATTTACATTCGAGCTTTATTGCCTTTGAGGGCGTTATACCCTCTGCTTCCTGATTTAATCCTTTTTCTCCATAAAATCTGTTCCTGCCTGCTTGTGTGTTGCTGGCAGACAGGTTGCCAGTCGCTATTGCCATTTTACTTTTCTTCTTTCCGATGGATACAGAGGTGTACCTTCCCGTGAAATACCCACAACCATTCAATTTCCCTTGCGTACTTCCTGATTAAGTGATCGAGCTTCTTGCCGTTATTCTTTCGTGCAATGGCCAGGTCTTCATCAGTAGCATCACGGTACCAGTCTAAGAAATTCATCTTTTCAAGATCGTCATAGTGTTTATCACTGCCTAAAGGTTGTCTGCATACACTGCACAGGCAGGTTTGCAGGGATAGGTTGTCATTCATGGTTGATCATCCCCTTTATCCGTTCTCACAAGTATTTTTGCCTTAACGGTTCTGTCGAATTTTGTGAGTACCCACTCACAGGGAGCCGGTTTGATTCTGACGTCTTTTACGGTACACATGCGTTTGTCCAAGGAACCCGATGGTTGATAAAGCTCGGCATAATACTTACAGGTATTGCACTTAAAAGGATATACGTCCGGATATTTTAAGTACGTACAAGGGCAAACGAAGGCAAAATTGTAATTAAAGACATTAACCACAACAGATCCCCCGGAACAGATATTACAGTTCCCGTCCTTTTCAGAGATGAGTTTCTGTATCTCCCGGAGTTTCTTTTTGACCTGTGCAACGTTGGGAAATCTCTTCTGGTTCGGGTCTTTAAGTATCTCATCCACTGCCATAACAAAGTCAGACCCGGAAACGCCATGGAAGGTTTTCATCCAGAGACCGAACATTTGTGTAACGTCAACGTTACCCTTGAAATTCGCCACAAGCCTAGCAATTTCGTTTCTGAGAATGCCTTCGTCCATGTCGATTTTTAAGATTTTGTAACCAGTTTATCTTTACTTATGGGTCAGGTTCTAAATTAACCGTGTTATTAAGCAGTCAGCAATCAGCCTTCATCCTCAGCCCAATTACTGATAATAGGTGAAGGGTATTTCACTCATCTACCCATCTACTCATTCACCCATCAACGGTACGCATACCCTGTATTGATATGAGGTTTTACTTTGCTATACCCTTGGATCCTTAAACTCTTTTAGTATGCGAACAATCTCCGGATGCGGGAAGTAGCCACGTTTCTCTTCCCAGTCCAGTCCCCATTTCTTCTCCCAGTCGGCTATGTCGGGATTATCCAGGTATTCTTGCTTGACCAGTTCTACGTATTCCCTTATCTCTTCTTTCACCCATTCAGGTACAGGTTCTGCCGGTAGAGTTGGCATTTGGCCTGGTGCATGTTTCCAGTCCTCCTGTAACGCCTTTGAGAAGAAGCCTGCAGGGTTCTTCGGATTTGCAGCAAGGGTAAGGTCTATCTTCTCGTTCAAATAATTTATAGGGTATTTTGAAATAAACTGGTCAATTACCTCTTGATTGAACCAGGCCTTTAATGAATTAACAACGTACTCAGAAGAAGGCGAAGCCGAAGAAGAAACACACACATGAGGACTATTGCCGTTTTGGGCTTCTGGGGTGTTAATATTGTTATCTATATGTGTGTTGTTATTATTTGTAATCTCTGTAGTAATCTCTGTTATTATTGATCCACGATTTTTCGGTGACGGTGATGGATTTTTCGGTGATGCATCCACGATTTTTCGTTGATCGGGCATTGTGTTTTGGCAGGCCTTTTTCCTGCCTTCGTTTGACTCTAAATAATATTTTTTTAGCCACTCATTACAAACCCTGGGGTTGAAGAGGAAAAACTTTGTTCTATCGAAGGTATATTTTGGATTTGGATTTTTGGTTACGGTTATAACACCTTTGTTCTGTAAATTTTTAATACCGGTTCGTATTTTATCCTTTTTGAATATTAGTATGCCTTTTTCCAGGTCTTCTTCCGTATGGAACTGTAACAAGGATTCATCCTGAGACCGGCTGTCTCCGTGCAGTTCTGCAATGTCATTTGCCTTTTTATTTTTCTGTCTCTGTTCAAGTTTTATATTGTGCCAGTATTCGAAAAACGAGATCAGGGCGGCTTCGCAGGCATCGCCTCCGCAAAAGTTTAACTGCCATTCCCGTATTATTATCAGTTTTTCCTGTACAGGGTGATTTAAACACGTTGTTTTCATAAGCTTCCTTTCTGTTGTTCTTTCAAAATGTTTAAAGAAGAGTAGCCGTTGTTTTATCGTCGTAATAATTTAGTTTTTTGAGAATTCATGACGAATGGCATTTATTGTAGGGTGCTAGTTTCAAACCTGCCCCTACACGGCATAGACAAAGGGCACGGAGAAAAAAACATACAAGAAAAGAAGTTTCGACGGAGTAATACTATATAGACGTTTCATCACTATTCTTTTTTCTTTTAACAAGTTTTTTGATCACGCTGGGTTTAAACCGTAGGCTTCTTCCAAATTTTACGCTTGGTATTTCCCCCTTATATGCCTTCGTGTATATTGTTTTTGTACAAAGCTTCAGATACTTTGCAACGTCACTGGCAGTCCATAGCGTTTCGTCTTCTTCCATCCCCATTCTCCCTTAAGAAAAAGATAAAATTTTATGGTTTGTAATAATTTAGTTTTCTGAAAAATTCCAAGTAACGGTTTAGGTTATCGCAGAGAATGCTGAGACTGCAGAGGTTGTATCGTTACTGTGGCGTAGACTTGTCGTACGATACAGCAAAAGGAATTCTCATTGAAAAATATATGGAAAAAAACGGCAAAAAACGGTAAAAAAAGGTATAGAATTTGTTGAGAATTGATTTATTTTGGAATAAAAGGAAGGCATTTTTATCACAAATTTGTACGTGTTTTGCACAAATTTGTACTGAACCAAGCGATTTGAAAGGAGAGGAAATAGAGCAATTGAGTTAATCCAATAACGTTATAGCTATTGTATATATGTCACTCCATAAGTCGGAACTCGATGATTTTAGAAGGCTTTTCTCAGAAGCAGAACATGTTAAAAGCGTGTACTAAATACACTATTGTTTTTTACAAAATATGGTTAAACATGGATCATCGCATACTTGATATAATTATCCCTTGAATTATAACATACAAACAGTCATGCAATATGCAATTGTAGAAGGCGAGAAAAGAAAACCCTTCAAAGGCGGCAAAGGATTATGCCCTCAATGTGGCGCTTCCCTTATCGCACACTTCGGCGAAATAGAACCACCGCACTGGCAACACGTCCAGAAGGTAGATTGTATCCCATGGTACGAACCAAAAACGGAATGGCATATTGCATGGCAAAACAGGTTTCCTAAGGCATGGAAAGAATTTTCCGTGAAAAATCAAATAACCGGAGAAGAGCACTTTGCCGATGTAAGAACTGATAAGGGAATTGTTATAGAATTCCAAAACTCTCCTATTACACCCTTTATAATCAGACAGCGAGAAACTTTTTATGGAAATATGGTATGGGTAGTAAACGCGAATACGTTCAAAGATAGCTTTGTTATTGCCAGCAGAGTAACAGATGAAGTTAAAAGATTTGAAGATACCCTATTCATGAAAGAATTCCAGATAAAAGCCGACATTGACGCCGAAATCAGGGAACAGGAAACAAAGGTTAATAACCTTAAGAATGAGTTAAAAGACGCTATAGAAGGTACGAAAAAACTTCAAAGAAGGATGGACGAATATCAAAAGTACATTGCCGAATATAAAGGGCTATCGGAAAGAATAATTAAGTGGATCACCAATAGAGAGGGTAATATTGAAGTTGCGAATGGTGTGGACTTGTACGATTCCCTTCTGCGTTTCTATAAAGAACGGCTTTTAAGCATTATGAATTCCATTTGTCAAGATACTGGTTTGCTTAACGAGACCGAAAGAGAGTTACGTGAATTAACAAGCCTCGAAGATGACGAAATAGATGGGAGGAAGGTTAAGAAGATATCTTACGACAAAATAAACGAAGACAATTATTCAAAAGTCTATGTAATAGACAGGGTAAGCAAAAGAAAATTATTCCATAACCATCAAAAAATTCGTAATAAGCTGGAATTATTCCGCTATCAATACTCAACGGATAAGTTCGATTTTCTTATGGATAAAAGTGAGGACATTACCCGCTTTCAACAAGACATAGAAAATCTTAAAGCAGAAAAAGTTAATCATGAACTGTCATTTGAACAAGTAAAAGACGAAATTGCCTAAATAGTCAAAAAGTGGCTATTGTGTAAGGTCACATTATCACAAAAAGAACTCGAAGGATTAAATACCCAAATTCGGGTGTTAATGGAAGAATACACCAGGGGAAAGGCATTTCTTGAAGATATGCAAAATAACAAGTTTGAAAAACTCCAATCTGCATTAGAAGACCTTGAACAGAAGAATGAGAATGACAAGTGGAAAATCAGAATGGAGAATAAAGGATTATATCGTTACAAATGGAAACGAGAACATAAAGCATGGCGTGCAGCATTTCGCCCTGTCTTCTTTGATATTGGCAAGGATTATTTATTTGAAAAAATTGACAATAAGTCATTCAGGAAAGTTCCTATAGAAGAATTCATAAAAAATGTTCGTTTGTGAGAATATAAACATGCGTACACTCCTTTGAGTTTCCAACATACCCAACGGAGGTAAAAGATATAAGATTAATGCCCGGAGAGTACAAATCATTTTATCATAAATAGGACATACGCGATTAGCCTTTGGCCAATCTTTACAGAGCATAATTTTATGCAATAATTAAAGAAGTAGAAAATATTTGATAACCGATAAAAGTATAGAAGGTCATAAAATTATGCAAAAACAAAAATGTTCTTTACAATTGTATACCAATTTCTTGATTGCCAATCAGAACCTATTTGGCAAGTAGTGATTTAACCTTAAGCGATTATGATACATTTACCGATCATTTCCATCAGAGATGGAAAATCGAAGAGTTCCATAGAGGTATGAAACAAACAACGGGAATAGAAAAGTGTTATTCTACTTTAGCAACTTCTCAACCAACACATATATTTGCTTCTTTTCTTGCCATTATGAAATTGAAAATAAGACATATCAAAGAGCGAATATCCTGGTATGAGCAAAAAGCCTCTCTTACCAGATTTTCTGTTACTCACTATTTATTAGCAAATGCGTAAGTCCTATTATTATTTAAGATGTGACCTTAACGATCTCTCTGATTGATGGAAAACCCGAAAAGGCAAGAACTTGATACCCTTTTAAAGACACGATTCCACGGTGCAGTGAATATCTGTGGTATCCGCTATCAGATACTTTATTCCATTCTGCGAGCTTTTGATCTTTATGTACAAGAGAATGAATCTAGCTCAATTAGGCTTGAGGGGATTGAGGATGTGGATCTTCTTGGTCTGTGTTTAGGTGATGAATATATTCAGGTCAAATCGTCACAAAATTCGTGGAATTGGAGTAAGCTTAAAGAGCCGCTACAAGGCTTTCTAAAGGTTTATCGTGCTGAGCCATGTTGTCACTTTGTTCTTGCTGTGAATTTTCACCTACACACAGATATCGCAAGATTAGCTCAAATAAAATCTTTACCCACTAAAGAAAGAAGGCGAGTTGAAAACAAATTCAGCAAACTATGCCATCAAATAGGATCAACTGCTGATGAGGCTAAAGGTCTTATGGACAAATTGACTATTGTTTCAATGCCTGAAGAGCAGATTTGGGGGCAACTTAGAAAAAATGTAGCAGATATATTTGAGCTGGGAAGCGAAGCGGTTGATGTTTATATTTCTTCACTTGTCGCAAAATTCCTTGACTGGGCTAAGGATCGAAAGTTAGTAAATCGTGCCGATCTTGAAAGTATCAGATCATCAGTTGGGGAAGCCTTAGCACGTGAGACAGAATTTCAAGCGTATGGACGTGGTCTGATCGATAGAATTTCCTGGGAACCAGATGGAAACATTGAAGATTTTTTTGATGGCAAAGGAACAAGACCTGGTCATATCGCAGCTGGCGTTGATATTAAGCGAACAATCTGGCTGAAAAGAATTGATAAGGCCATTAATTCTTCAAAGATTTGTATTCTGAGATCTTCAAGTGGGCAGGGTAAATCAGCACTTTTATACCGATACGCCTTTGAACAATGGCCGGCAAATAATACCTTTATCCTTCGAGTTGCTGAATTGCCAGAGCATGTTGAACTTATTCGTAATTACCTTCGGTTCAGAGCGAAACTTGGCTTACCCATACTCTTGTTAATTGACAACACTGGGTGGCGCACTCGATTGTGGTCATTTGTTGCACAAGAATGCGCAGCTTTAGGAGTTCGAGTATTAGTAACCATACGTAACGAAGACTGGCACCGCTTTGCTTTGGAAAGTTTGACGAGCTACGAAACACTAGAGCCAGCCTTGAATTTAGATGAAGCGCGACAAATCTTCAAAGTATTTCAATCAGAAGGGAGACTTCATAAATCTATCAAATCATCAGAGTGGGCATATGAAAAAATAGGCGAGCCTCACTTGCTGATAGAGTATATTTACTTCCTTACACATGGTCGTATGCTTGAGGAGCGGCTTAGAGATCAGATAAAGCAATTCTCCGAAAAAAAGGAAGACCCAGCCAAAATTGAAATATTGCGAAGGGCTGCACTGGCTAATTCACTTGGAGTCTCTGTCATGGCCAACAAGCTGTTACAAGACATTCAGCTAAGGGATGATCCACAGCAGGTGTTGAAATCTCTTTCTGGAGAGTATTTAAATTTGGAGAATGGAATTATTACCGGGCTTCATTATGTTCGTTCAGAACATATTGCACGTATTCTTCACGAGGGATATCCAAATCCAGTAAAAACTGCTTTAGCAATCATTGAAGCAATATTACCTGAGTGTATTTCTGCATTTATATCAAACGCCATGTGCAAGACAGGGCTGGACGTTGATATATTTATTAAAGGCCTGATTGAAAAAGCAAAGAATACAACTCTCAGGACAATAATAGCCTTTCTCG
The DNA here is from genome assembly GCA_964589115.1 of uncultured candidatus Brocadiaceae bacterium. Lineage (GTDB taxonomy): Bacteria > Planctomycetota > Brocadiia > Brocadiales > Brocadiaceae > JBDIVL01. Next base: position 8,597 of record CAZPUD010000044.1, read on the forward strand.
ATGGCATCTTTGAAGCTGGTGAACGGCAGTTTTTTAAGGTCAATCAAGGTTTATTCGATGAGGCATATGATTTAATGGGGCCTCCTGGGCCTTCTTTATTAAGTACTGACTTCGTACCTATCGGAAAAATAAATACAATAAATGCACTAGCTGATACTTTTAATGACGAAAATGGAGAAAATTTTCGCAGATTAAAAGAAATTTCATCCAGAGTCAATAAAATAGCTAGAGGGTTTGATATGTGTCATGATTTCCTATGTGGAGTAAAAACTTACATAAAACCTAAGACAATTTTAGAGGACATCGATAACGTTGGCCATATACTTGACTGGTGTTTTTTATGCAACGTTCGTCTGTCGGCTTGGCTAGACGTTCGAGATACTTTCCTCACAAGCCAAGCAATATTTGAAATCCCATTGAAAGCATTTTATAGATTTACGCTGGGATTGTATCGCTACGATGAATCTGCATACTTGGATTGGTTTTTACGAAACAGAGAAAATATTGTTGGTTATCTTAAGCTTTACACAGACTGTATTGAGTTAAAGATCACAGATAGTAAGATTTATATCGAGTTCTTCTTGGATCAAGATAGTAACAATAGCGTACACCAGCAAGCTATATCACGTCTCAAAATCTTGCGTTCCGCTGTTCCATTTTGCGAGCGTTATCAATCCCAAGGCGTCTGGCTTTTACCGTTTGGCGTGAAACCGTCTGTTGATGAGACGAACAAGGATATATCAAAGGAAAATTTGCCGTTTAAGTCCGATATTGAAAAAAATGTAATTTGGCGGAAGTCTATAGAAAGCCATTACCTTCCCGATAGCTACTATAAATACGAAGAGGCATGGTATAACCTTCGGTGTAATGTGCTGGATTTTGTTCAAGGTTTCTCCAAAGGTTTGCTGGAAACACTTAATGGTAGAAAATTTAATTTTAAGTCAGTATTCAAAGACGGTCAAATTCTCGAGAAGACGGAACAATCACTAAAATATATCCCATATCTTTCAGTTGATAATCTTGAATCAATTGGAAAGAAACTTTTCCATCCTTTGAGAGAAATTTTAAAAGAAGGCTCCCCCAATAATTGGTCTAGTAGTGTTCGAAATTTCTTTTTTCAAATATTGGAGTATATCCACGATAGAAATATACGCACAGGGAAATTAGCAGTATACAATTTCCTAGATGCGACCAAACATCTTAGAAAAATGCATGCTACTTTTGAACAGCTTTTCAAAGATTCCCCAGACTACTTCGATGCTAGCAAACTTGACGCTCTCGAAATCAAGGCGTATACGTTATTAGCTGACTTATTAGATGCTTGGATACTAAACCCACTGAAGACACCGCAAAAGAACATTCTCCAGTATATTAAGGCAAAGAGAGAAAGAATTCGGCAGGAAATAATTCATCGCACATGCGATGCTCTCTCTGATCTCAAAGAAAATGGAATAACCATTATTCCTCCAACAGATGTGTATGTGGACCATCCCTTACAATATTTGCCTATAGCATTCTCGGTAAATAACCCATGCTACCCTGAAGTTGAGGTGATTATAGTCACTAAAGCGCTTTTTAAAGTGAAAGATATTACTGATTTCTTCTGTTTGGTGCCAATCTGTAAAGGAGAGCGATTCCTTGAGGATGGATGGAAGATCAGTTTGAAACAGATTCCCGAATTAAGAAATGGTGAACTCAGACACTGGGAGAGTTTTGTACCATGCAAATTTCCAAATGGTGTATTAAATTGCCTTCCGCCTCTACCTTTCCGACCGCTGGTCGTGATACAAATCCGTGCAGTGTCTGAATTGCCCGGTGTAATGCAGATTTTTGTTCAGCAAAAAAACAAAATTGAATCATTAAAAAAATCTGGAAATCATTTTGAGGTTGAATTGTATAATCGCCATAAGGTTCGAATCCGCAAGGAAGAAATAAATTTTGGTATTAATATATCTGAGATTAAAAATTATATAAAAGTTGAATTTTTATCTCTAAAAGATGATTCAAATTTGAAGACAGTAATAAATTTTCTTGAAGCCGTGGAGAATGCTTCGCAGAAGGGCACTATTGATGACTTACTTGCGTCAGGCAACTTTCATATAGAGAGTTTAAAGAATCCCGTAGAGCAGTTGTTGAAACGATGGAAAATTTCTTACGACTTAATGGGTGGTCCCAAATAATACTTCCATAGAATGTGGGGTCAAACCTTTACAGGTTGTCTGAGAATTCAATGGCAATCTTAAATGTATACTATATATTGTCTAATATTAATATAAGGTTCTTCTCCCAATTAGTTGAAGAAATGGTGCTAAGAAACGAATTAATCTATTGAAAAAAGTGGACATTCGGTATTTCCTATAAATAGAGATATACGCAATATAACCTATCTAGAGGAGACCAGCAATGTCCACGTTGAGTATTTTACCATATTTTCCCTTTAACCGAATACGAATTATCAAGCAAACTGTTTTATCTGATTCAGAGATATCACAGCTTATAGCAGTACCAATCAGCGCTATCGTCCTATATGTGCTGTATGTGGTGATCTGGGAGAAAACCGGAAGGCTATGGAGTATTATGAAAAAGCAAATAGGATTGCCCGGGAAATTGGGGACAGAAGAAGCGAAGGCACATAGCTTGGAAGCATTGGTACTATTTATAGCGCTTCAGGAGAAGCAAGAAAGGCTATCGAGTACTATGCAAAAGCTTTGAAAATTGCTCATGATATTTGTGACAAAAGAAATGAGGGCATATGGCTTAATAATCTGGGCGATATTTTCATGTATAAGAAAAAACACAAAGAGGCATTGGTGCTCTACCGACTAGCGAAGGATATATTCACTCAGATAGAAGACCTAGATCTTGTTAGAACCGAATCGAATCTTAAAATCCTCAAAAAAGAAATCGGTGAAAGAATGTTTGAACAACTTATCGCTGAAGTAAGCACAAAAGAAGATGAAATTGTAAGAAAAATACTTGAAGAAATCGATAAATAACCATCTAATAAAAGAGAATGTAAGAGATGGGATGTCATAGTAGCCGGTAGGGTTATTTTCATTTTGTAAAACCATCAGATCATAAAAACTTTGAAAATACATTAACGTTTACGACAGTTTTCGGCTCGTCCTTATGGAATAAAAAGCATTCATTGAGCTTTTTATAAGTGGTAATAAATTCAGCAACTGTAAGGAAAAGAAGTAAGCACAAAACGGTTCTATTTCAAATGCGTAAGTATGATTTAAGGTTGGTATAGTAATACCAAAACAGCATCACTATAAATCACATTGGCGATGTACTAATTTCTCCGCTTGCGCCCCTTTGGAGTCTTTTCCCCAAATGTTGTCTCTACTTGTTTGCGGATGGCATCGAGCGATAAGGAACTCTCTTCAATTTTATGAAGTAGTTCTAATACATCTTGTCTCAGTCGTACGTCCTCACCAAACAGTGTTTTCTGTTGGCCAACCAACATGTTTCTTTCGCTAGCATTATCTTCCCCATACTCTACCCATTTAACGCTTGTGGAAATTAGCGGGAATATTTCCACTTTCAGAACGCCGCTTAAAAGAGTCCGAAGATTGAGCTTCGCACCTTCACGGTTCCGAAGTAAAATCTCCATTTCTGAGAGAGCGATATCACAGCTCGGACGGTCCAGCCAATGTGAAGATCGCCCCAGCTCTCTCTTCATCAACCATCCAAGACCATTTCCGTAATTATCCACTGATGTCTCGGGGGTCAGACCAGAACATGCACCGTACCAAAGAAAACTTTCACGCAGTTCGGCAATTGCTGGAAAGAGGAGAGGAAAGTGTTCGAGACTACCAGGTTGAATCCTGCTTGCTATGTATCCCACAGCAAATGCTCTATGCCTTCGGGTTTCTTCTGGGCCTCGTGCTAGTTCACGTATCGCCGTATCAACAGCCTTAACTCGGTCTTCTCGCGGACCTTCCATTGTCTCAATTAGCGATTCAATTTTCTTGAATCGACTAGAGAGTCTTGCCCATGTTTCACTTGGGACACGACCATTCTCTCGTACTCCTTGGAGCGCTTCAATTAAAAGCGGTTCTACTTTAGCTTTAGCTTGATTTTGGCCAATCCCTGCAACGACACACATAACTACCATCCATACATCGCTGATATCTGCAGGAGACAAATCCATTATAGCTTGATTCGAAAGTTCACGGGCCAGCAGCCACCCGCTTCTGATCTGTTGAAAGGCTGTTCCATTTTCTGCTAACATTTGATTGTATCGCTTAACACTCTCCGCGTATGCAAAAGATAGGGTGCGAACAAATGCGGAAAACGGCAGACGATTCGGGTCGCTGCGACCAACCGAATAGGCAATCCCCTCGGCCAAGATTAGACCTACATCTGCCGATCTCACATCTAGCAGTGAATGAGACGGAATTGATTGTGTTGACATATTGGCAACAGAAGGCGTGAGTACACGGCAATGTGCTGTGAATGGGCGGATGTGCCGAAAGTAGGTAGATACCCATGCAAGAAAGTCTGGTATACTGCCTTCGGCAACAATTGCAGCACGTGGCAATGTAAACGTGTCAGCAGGAGACCTTTGCCATACAAGCAAAATATCGTCGCCGCAAAGTGAAACGCCCTCAATCGTATCGGCGCTTCGCACATCGGCCTCACTTAAGGGCTTTCGGTTAATGATAAAATCCACGAAACGGCGCCGATCACATAACCATATATATATCATCGCTTTCCTCCAAAAACATCATCCAAAGCCGGCGGGTTGGATACTGGCTTCAGTGACTGAAGCGCGGCTTCAAAATATCCATGCAAATCATCAGTAGAGTAGAAACAGACGACGAGAACTTAGGCGGAAGTTTGTTTTCTCTGTTTGCTGGCTGGTTTCCCGCCAGTGCCACCATATCTCCACCATATACTTATCATCTGTCCCCCTCGTCAAACCGTGCATGCGATTTTCCCGCACACGGCTTTCCGACAGTCTTCTTCTTAAGCTTTCACAGTCTGTCTTACAGGAACATATTTTGTCGGGTCTATTAGCCCATATCTATTGACTAATTCCTTAAACGCTCCTCGATTATAGAGCTTGCTCCTGCGCTGACTTTTCCTCTTATAATATCTCGTCAATCTCCTGAAAAGATAATATCGTAGGTCTCTTTTCGCCTTGTTTGGATACGTTACTCCCTTTATTGTGAAGTAATTTATCCATCCTCTTGTTATTGCATTCAGTTCATTAGCTACTTTTTCCGCCGCTTTATGCCCATTGCTCATGAGGTAGTTTCCTATCTTTTCCCTTACCTTCTTCTGTGATTTTTTGCTTGGTTCTATGTTCCAGTATTTCTTGTGGTTACTGCCAAACAAATCTCTTGCGAAGGATATGGTATGCCCCAGAAAGTCAAAGCTCTCTTCTTCGGCTTTTACTATCTTACTCTTCTCCTCGTTTAGCTTTAGCTTCATTTTCTCCAGCAATTTATTGAGATTTTCCAATGCTTCTCCAGGTATTCGTCTTGCCATCAATACCCAATCATCCGCATATCGTATGATTGTTATTCCATACTTATTGAAATACCCATTCTCTCTATTGACTGCTTTATCGAGCATGTGCAGATATATGTTTGCTAATAATGGTGATATTGTTCTGCTTCAGACGGAATTGGACATTTCCTCAAAAAAAGTTAGTATAATAAAGACAAAAAAAAACAGGAGGAAATGTATATGAAGAAAGAACGAAAGAGTTATTCAGGGCAGGAGAAAGTGAAAATATTGCGTCGTCATTTTGTTGATCAGGTACCGGTATCAGACCTTTGTGATGAATACGGTCTTCATCCTTCAGTGTTTTATCGTTGGCAGAAGATATTGTTTGAAAATGGGGCATTGGCTTTTGAGTTACCCAATAGTGCCGGAGAGAGAAAAATGGATGAGAAGGTAAGGAAATTGGAAGAGAAATTGGCACATAAGGATGAAGTCATAGCCGAGATTATGTTTGATCATGTGAAATTAAAAAAAAGTCTTGGGGAGGCTTGAAAACAGAGTGGGTTCAACCTGATTTGCGCGATGAAGTAGTTGATTTTGTACGCTATTATTCGGGACTTACTTCACTGCCTGCCATACGGTTGATAGAATGGATAGGAATAGGACGGAGTAAATATTACCAATGGGTAGAGCGCTATGGAAAGGTGAACGAGCACAATGCCTGGATACCTCGGGATTTTTGGGTCGAGGAATGGGAAAAAGAGGAGATTATCCAGTTTTGCAGAAAACATCCAACGGAAGGTTACCGGCGGTTGAGCTACATGATGATGGATCAGAACCTGGTAGCAGTCAGCCCCAGTACCACGTATCGGGTACTTCGGGATGCAGGGTTGATAAACGGCTGGAACAGGAAGCCCTCTAAGAAGGGAACTGGTTTTTGCCAGCCGCTGGAGCCTCACGAGCATTGGCATATTGACATTTCCTATCTGAACATTTGTGGTACTTTTTACTATCAGTGCAGTATTCTGGATGGTTGCAGTCGTTTTATTGTTCATTGGGAGATACGGGAAACCATGACAGAAGGTGATGTGGAAACTATTCTTCAGCGTGCACGGGAGAAATTTCCTGATGCAAAGCCAAGAATTATTTCGGATAATGGCCCTCAGTTTGTTGCCAAAGATTTTAAAGAATTTATTCGCCTTTGTGGTATGACACACGTAAGGACATCACCGTATTATCCACAAAGCAATGGGAAAATAGAACGGTGGCACAAATCACTCAAAAGTGAGTGTATTCGTCCTAAGACACCCCTTAGTGTGGATGACGCAAGAGGGATCGTGGAAGGTTTTGTGGATTATTATAATAACAAACGACTTCATAGTGCCCTGGGGTATATTGCCCCAAAAGACAAACTGGAAGGCCGTGAACAGGTCATTTTTTTCGAACGTGATAAAAAGTTACACAAAGCACGTGAGGAAAGAAGAATCAGGAGAATGGGTAAAGACTCATTTGGATTGAAAAAGGTGGAACAAGATGGAATAATACTACCAGTCGGCGAAACGGAAGCGGGCTCTGCTGGAGAGCAACCCGCCAGGGATAGCTGATCGGGTAGTGACGGATATCCGTCTGGAGGAGTCTATGGCTCCTCCACCCATAGTTTAAAAATACCAGTAGATATCCAGAGCTTCCCCCATGCCTAAAAAAACTCATATTTTGCAGAAGGCAAAATTGTCGCTTATTTTAGTTTTGAGTTTGTCCAATTTACGCTGAACCAAAACAATATTACGCCTCCCTGCGGTGTTCCTATCTTATTTTTCTTCCCGCCTCTTAGTTTGCCTTCCTCTATCACCGGTGCTTTTAACCACATTTTTATCAAGTGCAGTACGTTCTTGTCGCTTATCCTCATCCCTATTAACAGTAACAATTCCTTGTGCGGTATTGTGTCAAAATAAGAACTCAGGTCTGCGTCAAATACCTCTGTTTTCCCTTCTCGCAGTCTTTCTTTGATTTTCTTCACAGCGTCTCCCGCTGAACGCCTCGGTCGGAATCCATAGGAGCTGTCTTCAAAGTCTGCTTCGAATATCGGCTCTATTACAAGTTTTACACTCATCTGCACTACCCTGTCTTTTATCACAGGGATTCCCAATGGTCGTGTCTTACCGTTGGTTTTGGGTATGTACACCCTCAGTACCGGCTGTGGTTCGTAGGTTTTGTTTTCAAGTTCCTCTATTATCTCTCCAAGAAACTTCTCCACCCCATATGCCTCTACGTCCTCAAATGTAATCCCGTCTGCCCCGGCGCTTCCCCCATTGGCTTTGCATCGCTTGTACCCCTCTCTTAAAAAATGCGCCATTCTCACCTTGTCATACAATACATAAAAGCGAAATCCTTCTTCCTGTTTGGCTTTTCGATATAGTTTACGCTGAAAGTCTCGGACTCTTTCCTCATCGCTCATTTGCGATTTCGGTATTGCTTGTAGGTCTCCCAATACAATTTCCTCCTTTCTTTGCAAACGTTAACTGAAGCAATGCCCCTTCGCTACGGTGGAGTTATGTTGTCTTCACCATCTTCACTACTGTGGGCATCTCCGACTTCTCATTATCCCGCTATACCCTTCGGCTCGCCTTATAGTATGCGTTACGGTCATCATCCTGAATAATGAGACCTCCCAAGTTCATTTATATACCTTTTACAATCATACCGTCACTCTTAACTCCGACGACACCGCATAGTTCTACCGTTTGTCTCTTTCTACCTATGCGATTTCAGATTTCACCCTCTCTGGGAGGCTCATCTATCGTATTTTTAGCGTATCGAAGCCTGCGTGTTCGCTTGCGCTACGGTCTGACTGCTCGCTACAGGGAACTTGAACGCTTTCATCGCTGTTTACGTCCTCCCGTGAGGCTTTCTGCCTCTTTCACTACCGCCCGAACGGTCAATTGACGGGTTGGATTTGCACCAACTGATATATATACGCTTCTTGGCGTACCAGTGATACACTGACAGGGATGTTTTCGCTCTCGTAACTGCAGTAAACGTCAAGCGACGGTTATTTTTAAAGAACGATGACTTGAGTTCATCACAACCTGCTAAGTGAAGCGCACGAAATTCCAATCCCTTTGCAGCATGGAAGGTCGATACTATCACCTTCTTATTTAAAGGAAACGTATCACTGGCGATGCCATGAAGAAGGAACGCCGTATCAGAATGTTTTGATACCTTGATGGTATCCCAAATAGCATTCATAGTATCCTTAGTTGGGCAAAGAACACCAATCAATTGGTCAGGGAAGGCGGCGCGCTGCGTGTCTAGTCGTGACGCTATCAGAGCCGCTTGCTCTTTAATCGATCTGCATTTTGTGCAGTCAACTGTTGATGGATTGGCCTTCTCGTCGTAATTTGCCGTTTCCGCTAACGGTTGATAACCATGCCACTTCTTAGCGATTTCGTCTGCAACACGACAAATTTTGATACCGTTCCGATAGTGAAACCGCAATGTGTGGTGCTCGCTTACACAACTTCGGATAATATCAATTGAATCATCACCATCGTAAATCTTTTGTCTTTCATCGCCAACACAAAACAGTTGCTCCGTTAATCTCGAGAAAAGCCGAATCTCATCAGGTGTATAGTCCTGCGATTCATCAAGAAGTATTGAATCGAAGACCTTAGATAGTTTGAGCTTGTTTGTGAGATTCGTCATTTCCAGGAGAAATACTTCGCGATCCTTCTCAAAATCCCCTGATTGTTTTACATGTCCACCATACTGCCTTAAAAAGTCGCGTTGCCACTCGCGGCACGTCATAATTTTTGAGTTAGGAAATTCATATTGTACAGCACCACTTGCAATGAATTCCCTGAGAGACCGAGTAAAAGTAACAACTACAATGTTGCGTTGCCCTGCAAGATAAAGGTAGTTAGCTCTTAAGAGAAGAAGGTTTGTCTTTCCTGACCCAGGAGGCCCGGTGACAAGGATATTGTTATCGAGGGGTAATGAAATTATGTTACGCTGGTCATTATCCAACTCGCTCTCACCAACCCACCATGTTCCGCTCATTGCTGTTCCTCCAATTCTTGAATGAGATTTAACCAGCATACATTACTGCCAAATACAGTAAAAGAGCCTTGGCGCTGAGCTAAGTCAATTGCACACCACAAAACATATTGAACCCGTCCTGTTAGGTTGTTGGAATCCAATGGCCCCCGAAATATATTCGTATAAGGAGGGGAATTATCATGTGAAGCACCCACTGGCAGAAGACATGCAGAAGTGTTAATACTGAGAGCCATAGTTGCTTCATCCACAAGCTTACAATCGAAACGAATTGAGAGTTGCTGTTGCAACACAAAATCAGGCGAGGCCGCGAAAATAACATTTACCTGTATTTGACCATCGGTATTTGGAATGATTTGCATTGGAGGAAATGAATCGTTGCCTGCACACTCATTCCGAATAATGCTGTCGAGACGTCCAACAATGAGCTGTGCAATTTGTTTGGCAGATAGACGTGGTTGTGAGACTATTCCACTCGATTGTGAACGAGGAATCAATGTGCGTTTCTTTACTCGTTCTCTAGCGCTATCTGCTGATCGCCGAGTACCAGACCCTAAATTGAAGTCATTCCATGATACCAAGTCAAGGCGGGCGTCTGGTGATTTGACAAGACAATTCTGCGCTAACAGAATAAGATCGGCAGAAACATCATCTGCATGTATCTCTGGTTTCACGCTCTTAACCGCCTCAACCAACATGGCGAATGGCTCAGAGAATTCCTTAAAGAGCGGCCGTCGCATAATTAGGTCATGCAGAACGGCACCCAATTGGTAGAAAGTGATTGCTCTCCAACCTTCGGTTTCGTCACGTTCAGTCCTCAGGAGGAATTCCGGTGAACTATATCGGAGTGTTCCGACGAAAACCTTTTCATCTTCATCGGTTAGATTCGGATCACCGAAGGGACGTAAAACGCCCAAATCAAGTAGAACGGATCGAGAGAAGTCGGGTAATACTGCAATATTTTCCGGCTTGATATCCCGATGTGCTAAATGCTTGTTTTCAAGAAACTGGGCCGCAGAGGCAATCTGTTGTATGATAGAGGCGATCTTGTCACGGGGAACCAATGTCAAAGAATTTTCAAGGTTGGGAGCATCAATTAACTCCATTACTACATACAGATAACCTGACTCAGCGCACTCACCACCATCGAAGATTTGCACTAAGTTTTGATGATGTTCGCCGATCAAGCTACACTCACGCTCAATTCTCCCAAGCTGATTAGTCTTTCCATACCTTTCAATAATTTCGGGATCAAAAACCTTCAATGCAGCTTTCTGACCATCTTTCTCACTCTCGAACAC
>CAZPUD010000045.1:0-18704 GCA_964589115.1 uncultured candidatus Brocadiaceae bacterium
AGGATTGGAAAAAGATACCTATAAAATCACCGCAATGAAAAAAGGTTATAAGCAATTCAGAAAGAAAGTTAAACTTGAAGAAGGTGAAGAGAAAGAAATTGGGATTGTTATGAGAAAAGTGCGGAACTAAGGAACTTTTGCACGTCGTGTATAAACTTCTATTCCTCTAAGAACGTCCAGGGCCCTTTCGAGCTGAATATCAACATACTGCGGCTTTTCTTTTTCTGCAATTGTTCCTTTCAATGCTACATCCTTTTCCTCTGTCTCATTCTTTCTCGTATCAACATTTGTCATCGATAAGTGTTCATGTAATGCCCTTGTCTCAGTAAAATTCAATGGAACTTTTATATGCGGTTCGATCCCTTTCTCGTGGATACAAATTCCCGATGGTGTATAATAGCGTGCGGTTGTTACTTTCAAAGCAGATTCCCCATCTTCCACAGGAATTAAACTCTGAACAGATCCCTTGCCGAATGTTTTGACGCCTAACAACAAACCACGCCTATGGTCTTTGATCGCACCTGCAACAATCTCTGATGCACTTGCACTTCCATTATTCACCAATACTACAAGAGGAAAATTGGAATATGTGTTCTGTCTTTGGGCCTTATACGCGAAGTTTTGTGTCTTATCCCTTCCCTTGGTAGAAACAATCAAACCTCTTTCAAGAAACCTGTCAGCCATTTCAACGGCAGCACTCAATAATCCACCCGGATTGAACCTCAAATCCAATACCAAACCTCTCATATCCTTTTCCAGCAGGTATTGAATAGCTTCGTCCATATCTCTTACAGTATTTTCCTGAAAGTTGGATACAGCGAGATAACCAATTTTATAGTCGTCATCTACTATTCTGGCGCCCCGTATGCTTCTTACATGGATCCTGGCGCGTTCGATGGTAATATCTGCCGGGACCGTATTACCTTCGTGGACAACGGTTAAGGTGATCTTTGTCCCCACTTTACCACGAAGTTTTTTTATCGCATCCCGGATTGTCATATTTTCTGTAGGTTCACCATCAATCTTGATAATCCGGTCTCCAACCAATATTCCAGCTTTAAAGGCAGGCGAATCGATGATGGGGGTTATCACGGTCAGGAGACCATCCTTTATAATCACTTCGATCCCCAGTCCTTCAAATTCACCTTCTGTTTCAATTTTCAGTTCTTCCAGTTCTTCCCGGCCGAAGTATTGACTAAAAGGATCAAGACCCGAAAGCATACCGCGATATGCATTTATAAGGATGGTGTTCAGATTTACTTCATCGACGTATTTTTCCTGTAATACCTTTACAACTTTAATAAACTCTTCAAATTCCTCATAAACACTCTTCTCGGTTTCCTTGATACTCTCTTTAACTTCAACCTGGGATTCTTTGGAGGGTTTTTCTTGTCCAAGTAAAGATGTGTTTACAGGTATTACGAGGTATACGAGTAATAAAAAAATGTACAATCTTTTTTTCATTTTCTCTTGCGTTCAACAGCCCGTTTTGCTGCTAAAACAATATCTTCCGGCGTGAGATGATATTCTTTAAAGAGGATATCAGGTTCTCCTGATTGGCCAAAGCGGTTTTCGATACCAATCATTTCAACAGGTACGGGATAAGTTCTGGCTAATAATGATGCAACGGCACTTCCTAAGCCTCCTTCCAACACATGTTGTTCTGCAGTTACCACGGCTTGCACCTGTTTTACAACATTTAAAAGGGTCTCGCGATCCAAAGGTTTTATCGTATGCATATTGACCACCGTTGCTTCAATTCCTTCCCTCGATAAGATATCGCTCGCTGTAAGTGAGTTAGCTACCAATGCTCCGCAGGCAACAATCGCTACGTCCTTTCCGTTTCTCAAAATATTTGCCTTCCCGATGGTAAAAGGGTCCTCCTGTTTTGTAATTACCGGTACTGCAGCCCTGCCTAATCTGATGTATACAGGTCCCTTGTAATTTACTGCTTCGAAGATGGATTTCCTTGTCTCGACCGCATCACATGGTTCAATAACTGTCATAGTAGGGATTGTTTGCATCAGCGAAATATCTTCTATACACTGATGTGATGCCCCATCGGGTCCAACCGATACGCCGCTGTGTGTAGCAACAATTTTTACATTTAATCCACTATAACAGACTGTATTTCTAATCTGTTCCCACGTCCTGCCCGTAGCAAAGATGCTAAAGCTGCTGACAAAGGCTATTTTCCCGCAAGTTGCCAGTCCGGCAGCAGTATTTATCATATTGGCCTCGGCAACTCCCATATTAAAGAATCTATCAGGGAATTTTTTGCCAAACTTAGCTGTGGTTGTAGACTTTGAGAGGTCGGCATCCAATACTACGATATCTTTATTCTTCTCCCCCAGTACCAAAAGTGCGTCACCATATGCTTGACGCGTAGCAATCATTTCAGCCATTTTTATACTTTTTATCGTTTGTAATAATTACCATACTAATTTAGTTCAGCCAATGCACGTTCCGCCTCTTCTTTTGAAGGGGCCTTCCCATGCCAATCAACCTGATTCTCCATGAATGAGATACCCTTCCCTTTGATTGTCTTTGCCACAATAACAGTCGGCTGATTCTTTATCTTTTCTGCCTGGTCATAAGCAGCCAGGATAGATTTATAGTCATGTCCGTTAATTTCAATTACATGCCAGCCAAAACCCCGCCATTTGTCAGAAATGGGATAAGACGACATAACTTCATGGATGAATCCGTCAATTTGAAGTCCGTTTTGATCTATAATAGCGCAAAGATTATCTGTTTTGTAGTGACTTGCCGCCATTGCGGCTTCCCATATTTGCCCCTCTTCAATCTCACCGTCACCTAACATTACATAAGTTCGATAATCCTTTTTATCTAATCTTGCGGCCAGAGCAATTCCTAAACCGACCGAAAGCCCCTGTCCCAGAGATCCGCCGGATATCTCGATTCCCGGTGTCGTCTTCATACAAGGATGTCCCTGAAGGGTACTTCCAAACTGCCTAAGCGTATCAAGCTTATCTACATGAAAATAATTAAGTTCTGCCAGTACGGCATAGAGTGCCGGGCAACCATGCCCCTTAGATAATATAAATCTATCCCTATCCGGCCATGCCGGCAGTTTCGGATTATGTCTTAGTTTATTATAAAAAAGCGCAACAAGCAAATCCACCGCAGATAATGAACTACCAGGGTGACCGGAACCTGCTTTAGCTATCATTCTTATAACATGTCTTCGAATGACCTTTGCACGTTCTTCCAAAGATTTAATATCTAAAGGTTGTAAATTTTCCATAATTGCATGAATATCGATCAAGCAAATGCTTTATTTTGTAATTATATCATTTCAAGTATATTAACCGGGGCGTTTCTTTGTAAGTTATTTCTGCATGTCAGGACAAGGTGAATAAAGGCGGGAGATCAAAGAATAAATATATATAGATATTTATTACACATCTGGAGCGACAAAATTTTGAATTGTTCAAATTAAGATTAAACACTTCTCTTTTAAGAATCAGATGGTGGGCAGAGACGGGATCGAACCGTCGACACCAGGATTTTCAGTCCTGTGCTCTACCAACTGAGCTATCTGCCCCCTCTCCATTTTTGATCTGTTAGACGCAAAAGAAACACTTGTTTCTTATTATAGGCGTGTAATATACATAAGTCAAGATTTTTTATCTCTAGCCATAGACTTTATTTTTATGGTTCCTTCCTCATCAAGGTTGCCCGATACTTCTATCGTTATTGGTAAAAACCGCTTTACAACCTCAATATTCGTCAAGAGATGCTGCGTAACCTTAGGTGTAATAAATTGTGATGATTCCTCCGTAAGGGCGAGAGGAATAATGAGCTGGTCAGCAAGATATTCATCGATAACACCCCTGGTTTCCATAAAAGAAAGGAGTTCGCTGCAAGCCTCATCGGCAACTGTTTCCGCACGTTTGCCAATGGCACCCAGACTAAAGTAACAACATTGGCTGTATTCAAATTTCCCGATAAGCATCAGCATTGTACCCTTACCAGGAGACGTTCTTTCCTCCACAACTATCTCATGCGGTATACCACATTCAGAAAGTCTTTTCTTTGCCTGCATTTGTTGCCGATGTGCAACATTTATATCCAGATTGCTTACCATAGATATCCCTTCTACCCGAATGAGTTTTCCTCTTTCCTCAACTTGTAATGAATTTCGGGGAGTTGCCGGATTTATATTTACTAAAACTTCACCACCTCCACGCGGATAGAATCCGGCCTTAAGTGGCAGTATATCCGCATGAAAACCAATTTGTCTGACATAGCACAACCACTGTTGTATGAGATAGTCGATACAGGGACTATATATAACATGTGTACCGCCGGTAACGGTAACGGATGAAGGGTTATTTACCAAACTGAGTGGGTAAAATATGGTTTGTAAAACAAGAGAAATAGAACCAGCCGTACCAATGTTGAGATGATATGTTCCCGCCTGTATGTCTCCAGGAAAAAATTTCAGGTCTGTAGACCTGAGTTGGTTCCCAATAACCTCTGCATTGCAGATTTGAGCTGTAGCATTGACCGCCTGCAGGTGCTGATAACTGAGCCCGGGTGTTTTCCTATTCGCCCGAATGTTGTATATTTCAAAGGGAGTTCCTGTAATTGCCGATAAGGAAAGGGATGTACGAAGGATTTGCCCGCCGCCCTCACCAAAAGAACCATCAATTTTTATAAGATCCTTTCGCATGTTTAATACTCCTGGCAAAGATAAAATACTCTGGTTTACCGCAAAGAACATAAAGAAGGCAGAGAAAAATTTTAAAATCTGGAGATTAAAATAAAGAGGCAGAAAAACTTACAATAATCCAAGAACGAAACTGAACAAAACAAACCAGGATTTGATTACACCAACAAGGATAAACATCCCTGTTTAAGTCATACAGGGATAGGGATAAGGTTTGTTCGTGCCACTTTATCTAAAACACTGTCCGGTTTCGACATTGAATACTATAACACAAAAAAATAAAAGGGGTAGAACATCTTATATGTTCTACCCCTTTACAACTTTTATGTTTATCGAGTTAGTATATTCTAATTTAGAACTTATTTACTAATTTTAATTATTTACCAAATCCTCTTACAATTCCAACCAGCCCATCGAGGTCTGCAAGGTCAACTCCAAGGTCCGAGAGTTTTACATAATTTGGATTCTTGGTGCCATTAGTCATCGATTCCTTCATCTGTGCATCGGTCCTGGACTTTTGATATTCTGGATCTGAAAAATCTGGTACGCCAAACTGTTTTCCAGCCTCGCTGCCTTTTCCATCAGCACCGTGACAGAGTTCACAAGTATCCTTATAAGTCTTCTGAATATCTCCGGCATTCACAACATTACCGGAAAAACTAAGATACAGACCAAACATCGTTACAACAGGAACTGCGCAATAACTAAAAAACTTTTTCAACGAAATACCCTCCTACAAATAAAAAATACTATAAAATTTTACAAAAAATCACGAAATACAAGAAATATATTTATATAACAGATCTCGTAGCGCTCTTCCGGGATATACATCACCTCCCATCAAAATTACTTCATTTTTAATTCTATAAATTTTATGATGTTATTCAAGTCTATTCTATGAAAAACAGGTATCGGGGAATTTGTTTTTACAATACTCGTAACTTTTAGATGATGTTTATAATCTCCGTCCGTTAGTTTCATCCGATGTTCACCCTTATAAATTTCAATATAAGGATATCGCCACTTTTTATAACCCTCAACAAGTACGATATCAACACCACAGTAGTTTTGTTTAATAATATTCTGTATTGTAGGAGGATTTACGCTGACCCTTTTTATAACCGCTACTTTTTTGGGTGAAGATATTGAAACAATATCGGCTCCCGCACGATAATATTCATAAGTATCTTTTCCCTCATAGTCGATCTCAAAAGAAGGGATATTATACTTGATTGTACCCACTTTATATCCCTTTCTCTTCAAGCGAGGTATAAGAAGCTTTATCAGTGTAGTCTTGCCTACATTCTGTTTACCAATGATCAAAACAACGGGGATATCTTTTGGCAATGGTGTTTATTATTAGGTTCGGGAATTTAGCCTACAGATATAATTTTTGATTACAGGATTTGATACTATTTTTAATCATCCAACGTTATGGTACGGTATACGATGAATTTTAAATATTGTCTTACTACAGCTTTTATTTTCACTTAAAATTTCAATATGCGTAAAATCGTAACATCTCTTAAAAATTGTGTCAAGCACTTTCCCCGATTAGATAAATTTGTAAAATGTATATGCAAAAGCATGTGGATTTATTATATAATATTCCGTTTATTATTGACCATGTTTCCTCAAATCTCTATATTGGGAACAAATCCTCTTGTATTTTTTGTTAACTAACATTTGAATGGAAACCGTTTGTTGAAGACATTGTATCTTAAATTAACAATCAATAATCTACGGTGGAGGTATAAATGGAGTCAGACGTTAAACAGATTACAGAAAGGGTTAAACAGGAGAGTGATTTTGTTAGTACCCTGATGTATGAAGTTGGCAAAGTAATTGTGGGTCAAAAATACTTAATCGAAAGACTATTAATAGGTATCCTCTCAAATGGACATGTATTATTGGAAGGGGTACCAGGATTGGCAAAGACAATGTCAGTCATGACCCTGGCAAAAGCAATGCAGGCTGGCTTCCAGAGGATTCAATTTACACCCGATCTGCTTCCTGCCGATTTATTAGGAACACTTATTTACAATCCCAAAAGCGGCGATTTCACAGTACGTAAAGGTCCTATTTTTACCAATATTGTTCTGGCAGATGAGATTAACCGCGCCCCCGCAAAGGTACAGAGCGCCCTCCTCGAAGCTATGCAGGACAGGCAAGTAACTATAGGAGATCAAACATTTACACTTAACGATCCATTTCTTGTATTGGCCACCCAAAATCCTATCGAACATGAAGGTACATATCCACTGCCCGAAGCTCAGGTTGACCGTTTTATGTTCAAACTACATGTCACCTATCCTGATAAGAAAGAAGAACGGGAAATCGTAGAGCGTATGGCAACGACAAAAAAAGATTTTCAGGTAAATCCTGTAATCACTCCCGAAGATATTTTGCGCTTACGCAACCTGGTCGACGAGATTTATATTGATGAAAAAATCAAGGATTATATAGTTGATATTATATTTGCATCGAGAGATCCAAAGGCATACGGTCTTGAATTAAAGGAACTTATAGAGTATGGGGCATCCCCGCGTGCAACAATCTATCTTACACTTGCCGCCAAAGCACATGCGTTTATCAAGGGCAGGGGGTTTGTTACTCCTCAGGATATAAAATCTATTGGTATGGATGTTCTCCGTCACAGAATAATTGTAACATACGAGGCTGAAGCCGAGGAAATAACACCTGAGGACATCATACAAAAGATATTCGATAATGTTGAAGTACCATAAATAATCAGTAAAAAGCCGTTTAAACAGTTTAAACGGTTTAACTTACTTAATCTGTTCATCTGCTAGGTAGAGGCTTAATCGCCTAATAAGTTAAATCGTCTCTATTTATTCATGATCTCAAAAGATATATTAAAGAAAATACAGCACATACAAATCCATACACGACGCCTTGTCAATGAGGCATTTGTGGGTGAGTACCACAGCGTTTTTAAGGGAAGAGGGATGGAATTTGAGGAAGTACGGGAATACCAGCCTGGTGATGAAATCCGGACAATTGACTGGAATGTAACGGCGCGCATGGGTCGCCCCTTTATTAAGCGATTTGTAGAAGAACGAGAATTAACGGTTATGCTTATTGCAGATGTAAGCGCCTCAGGTAACTTCGGATCGGTAAAACACCTTAAAAATGAAGTCGCAACCGAAATCTGCTCAATGATCACACTCTCTGCAGTAAAAAACAATGATAAGGTCGGTCTAATCATGTTTACTGATAAGATTGAAAAATTTATTCCACCGAAAAAAGGGACGAAACATGTACTAAGGGTAATTAGAGAACTTATGTGCTCAAATCCTACAGGGAAAGGGACTGATGTTTCCATCGCTTTAGAATACTTAAATAAAATATGCTCCCGTAGGTCAATTTCTTTTATTGTATCTGATTTTATAACCCGTGATTATGAGCATGCCCTCCGTATTGCAAATAAAAAACATGATGTGATTGCTGTTACCATTACTGACCCCAGAGAACAAGAGCTGCCAAATGTTGGTCTCATAGAACTAAGAGATGCAGAATCAGACGAGATCATACTGGTCGATACTGCAAATCCACTGGCAAGAAAAGAATTCAATGCCCTTTATAACCGGCAAAAACAAGAACGGTCAAGATTGTTTAGGTCGATGGGTGTTGATGAAATTATTATCAATACTAACAAGAACTATGTAGAACCTATCATCCGCTTTTTCCGGATGCGTGAGAAGAGGTATTAGTTTAAATCAGGTTGGGTTTTAAAAGGCAAAACCCAGCGGTTTTTCTTTTTACCCACCCCTAATCCCCTCCCAGGAGGGGACTAAGGGGTGGGTTCTCCTCCCAAAAGGGGACTTTATGATTCCCCTCTTGAGAGGGGTTAGGGGTGTGTTAAGGGAATAATGAAAAACTTTGAAACTATTATATATTGAATTATGGCTATAAAAAAGCATTCTATATTCTCTGATATACTGTTGATTTTGGCATTTGTTCTGTATACACTGATGTCTTTTGGAAGTACTGTCTTTGCCCGGGAATCAAACAATGAAGAAGGTAGAGCGCCGGTAGAAGTAACCGCTCATGTCGACAAAAATGAAGTAACGATCGGTGATAAAATAATATTGAATATCGGTGTAAGGCACAAAAATGACATTACTATACAATTCCCTGAACTCGGCCAAAAAATCGGCGTCTTTACAATAAAGGGAAAAGGGGATATCGCAAAACCAAAACCGGAAAAGAATGGGTATTCTACTACCGAACAAAGTTATGTGCTGAACTCATATAGTATAGGACGTCAAATAATTCCACCATTAAAAATAAAATACCAGGGCAACCAAACCGAAGGCGAGGCTGCTACCAACGAAATAGAGATTGACATCAGGGGAGTTTTAAAGGAAGGAGAAACTGCGTCGGACATAAAGGATATTGCACCCCCCGTAGATGTATCTACAAATTTCAAGCGACTAATTCTGTGGATTTGTTCAGGACTTGCGGCATTCCTGCTGGCTGGCATTATTTACTGGTTAATTGCAAAACGGAAAAAGGTACAAGGCGGGAAAGACCAGGTAATCATACGACGGGCACCCCACGAAATTGCTTACGAGCTATTGGAAAAATTAGCAAAAGAGGATCTCGTTGCAAGAGGTTTGGTCAAAGAATATTATTATCGCATAACGAACATCATACGGCACTATATTGAAGATCAGTTCGGATTATCAGCGCCCGAACGTACAACAGAGGAATTTCTTATAGAAATGGCCCATAACAATATTTTAAACGACAACCATAAACTACTGATACGCGAATTTCTTGAATATTGTGATATGGTAAAATACGCTAAGTATGGACCCTCTCACATTGAAGTAAGAGAAACATCCGACATAGCAAGGCGATTTATTGATGAGACGAAAGAACATTCAGAGGGAAAGGAGGTAGCCGCTGGCAAAAATAATGGGTTATACTAAAAAGAGACGATTTTGTAACAGCACATCTTATAAACCTTTTCAAAAGGGGTAAAAAAATGGTAAAAGCGCCAGAAAAATTTTTGGATGAATATTTAAGCCACGAAAAAGGTTTAGAAAGAAAGGCCAAGCCGTATATAAAAAAACCATCAAAACCAAAAATACGGGAGGTTTCTGCCGAAGAACGTGCAAGACTGAAGCAAAATTTACAAATATTATGGGATATTTATCATACTCCGGAGATTAAAGAAATTCTCTCCAAAAAACATAAAATCCACTTCATGGATATAGAAAGCGCCCAGGTAATTTTAAATTTAAATTATGTAGATAAAGGTATTTCCATGGAGTATGAGTTAGACATGGGTACAAAAAAAGAACTCGCAGGCGCCCGAATATATAAACAAGGTGAAACCCTCCTGAATCGATATTTTACTCCCGAAAAAGGAGCTGAAGAGATTCTAAAGACAAGCAATGCTGCACTTCAGGCAATAACAGATGTTCTGTTAGAAAAGGAGCTTTCCGAAACGGATGTATGGAATGCCATTGCAAAAGGAGAACAAATTCATTTATCCACTATCTCATATTTTGTTTAAGTATAATCGTTTGTTTCCATGATTTTTCGTGATCCGCTGATATTATTATTAATTGTTGTTATTCTGCCTCCACTTCTCTACTTCTATTTCCGTAGGGGAACTAATCAAGTGCTCTTTCCCTCTATAGAAACGGTAAAGAGACTAAAGCCCTCATTCTTTCAGCGTTACAGATACGTGGTGATCGTCCTTCGGTCCACAGCTATCGTACTGCTTGTAATAGCCCTTGCCCGCCCCCAATACGGGAACGAACAAACAAAGGTGACGACGGAAGGAATAGATATCGTTCTTGCCGTGGATATTTCGGGAAGTATGCTGGCAGAAGATTTTGAAATAGGTGGCAGCAGGTATAACAGGCTTTATATTACGAAGCAAGTGGTAAAAGATTTTATAGAAAAACGTATCAACGATCGTATCGGTCTCGTTGTTTTTGCCGGGCGGGCTTACACCCAGTGCCCGATGACACTCGATTACGAAATGCTGCTGCAACTTCTGGAAAAGGTAAATATTGGAATGATTGAAGACGGCACGGCAATAGGTTCGGCTATTGGATCATCTGTGGACAGGTTGAAAGATACAAAGGCAAAGAGTAAAGTAATTATCCTGCTGACAGACGGAAGAAATAATGCAGGAGAAATAGATCCCTTTACGGCTGCAGAAATAGCCAAAACTTTTGGTATCAAGATTTATACCATAGGTGCAGGCACAAAAGGCCTTGCACCATTTCCGGCAGTGGATTTGTTTGGGAATAAAGTTATGAGACAGGTGAAGATTGACATTGATGATGATTCACTTCAGGAAATTGCAAAAATTACTGATGGACAATATTATCGTGCAACCGATACAAAGTCACTGAGAGAAATTTACAACCAAATAGATAAGCTTGAAAAGACCGAGTCAGAAGTAACTCAATACACAGAATACGGCGAATTATTTCATTACTTTTTACTGCCTGCTTTTGGTTTGTTGTTGTGTGAATTAGGTTTAACCAAAACACGATTAAGAAAGATACCTTAACTTAAGATGAAATACGGAAATCCTAATTATCTTTATTTACTTCCTCTTATCCCGATCTTACTCCTGGGGTATATTATTGTCTTCAAAAAAAAGGCAAAGGACTTAAACAAATTTGCAAATATCGAATTATTGCAAAGGACCGGCCTCTCAATAAATAAAGGCAGACAGTGGCTTAAGGCCATATTGATAGTTGTTGCCGTACTATTCTTAATATTTTCACTTATTGAGCCCAAGTGGGGCTATCATTGGGAAGAGGTAGAGAAAAAAGGTATTGATATCGTAATTACCATGGATACCTCGCGAAGTATGCTGGCTGATGATGTAAAGCCAAATAGACTGGAAGCGGCAAAAAGGGAAGTGGAAAATTTATTAAATGTGTTAAAGGGAGACCGTGTAGGTCTTGTTGTATTTTCAGGCTCAGCCTTTACGTATTGTCCTTTAACGTCTGACTACGGAGCTTTTCATCTTTTCCTGAATGATGTAAACACCAATATCATTCCGCTAGGAGGTACAAATTTATCGGAAGCAATACAAAAAGGAATCTCTACCTTCGAGGCAAACTCAAAGAACCATAAGGTTATCATATTAATCACCGATGGTGAGAACCATGAGGACGACCCGCTTAAAATGGCCGCAAGAGCGAAAGAGATGGGTATTGCCATTTATACTGTAGGTGTAGGGAAAAAAGATGGTTCTTATATCAGGATTAAAAATGAAAGCGGCCAGGAAACTCTGCTGAAGGATAGATCAGGACAGGTTATCAAATCAAGACTGGACGAAATTACCTTAAATAGAATTGCACTGGAAACCGGCGGGTTATACACGCCGGCATACACTAGACAGTGGGGATTAGAAAAGATTTACAAGGACAGTATTGCAGAAATAGAGGGAACTATGTATAAGACCCAGAGGGTAAAGAAATATGTTAATCGCTACCAAATCCCGCTTTTTATTGCCTTAGTCCTGATTGCTTTTGAGGGTTTTTTGATAAATAAAAAATAACTGGAACCACAGATTTCACAGATAAAAATCTCACGTAAGTGGATGGGTAGATGAGTGTATGAGTATTTAACTCATCTACTCATTTACCCATCTACCAAAATTTGTGTAATCCGTGAAATCTGTGGTTTCAACCTCTTTTTATCAGCCAGGGGCTTTGCCTCGCCAGAATTGTCTTATGTTCAAGAAAAAAACTAACAGACATATAATACATTTTTTCATAATCTTATCCCTCGGATGGTCATCTATAGGATGGATAGACCCATTAGCCGATAAAATAAGAGAGGGGAATTCACTTTATCAAAATGGCAAATATGATGAAGCGCTGGACAAATATATAAATGCGCAGGTAAACGCTTCCGATGCCTTTTCAAAGAAAGGAACAAGTATACCACAGCTTGACTTCAATATAGCGGATACTCAATACAAGAGGAGTAAGTATCATGAAGCTGCGCAATTATTTAAAAAAGGAATAGAGTCTAATGATATCGAAATGAGAGCAAAGTCCTGCTTTAATATGGGTAATACCCTATATCGACAGGGTAAGATGAAAGAGGCTTTAGAATATTATGAGAAAACCGTAGATTTTGTTGACGAAGCCAGTTCTAAAGACCATGAACTCCAGGCATTAAAAAATGATGCAAAATACAACTACGAATACGTTGAAAAAAAGATGAATGAGCAACAGCAGCAAAATCAAGAAGAAGAGGATCAACAACAAGAGCAAAAGCAAGAAGAAGAAAAAGAAGAGGAAAAACAGTCAGAAGGAAAAGAAGACGAGAAACAATCAGAAGAAAATGAGGGTGAAGAAGACGAAAAAAAACAAGAATCACAGAAAGATAAACAGGAGCAGCCTGATCAGAAGAATAGTGAAGAGGAGAATAAAAATAGCGACTATCCAAAACAGCCGCCAAAAGATGAGCAAAAAAACCAGCCTCAGGAGCAGCAGTTACAGCCACAGGATCAAAGACAAATGACAAAAGAGGAGGCTGAACGATTACTGGAAGCCTTAAACCAATCAGAAAAAGAGGCAAGGGCTATTATGAGAGATACGCAACAGATGCAACACAGATCTGTTGACAAGGATTGGTGATTCATTATAGGAAGGGTATCATAAAATGGGAAAATATATTAAATGTTTTTACATTTGGATTACAATCATTATATTTTTGGGATGCATTGAAACGGTCTTCGCACAAGATGTCGGTTTAACGGCAACCGTTGACAGAAATGTCCTTACATTAAACGACCGTTTACAGTTGACCCTTACTATTCACGGCACTCAGGACACCTCACCCCCATCATTTCCCAGTATTGATGGTTTCACCTTATTGTATGGTCCGAAAATCTCAGTACAAACCAGAATTATCAATGGCAACGTTTCTACAAGTAAAGGATACACTTATGTACTGCAGCCTACGGCAAAGGGTAAATTCACTATTGGTCCATCTGCGGTAGAATACAAAGGGAATACCTATACCTCACAGCCAGTAAGTGTGGAAGTGGTGGGAAGTGCAAGGCCATCACCGGAAACGCAATCCCCAAATCTCGAAAAGGCAATATTTGTCGAATTGTCTACTGATAAAAGCGAAGCCTATCTGTATGAGCAGGTTACATTATCTTTTAAACTTTATTTCCAAAAAGGACTGCCAATTAGTGACATCAATTATACAGCACCAATGACAAAAAATTTTATGGAAGAAAAACTTGGTGAGCAAAGGCAGTACGAAGAAATCCGGGACGGAATCATATACAACGTTTTAGAACTGCGCACAGCCCTTTTCCCTATGGTTTCCGGTGAACTTACCATAACACAAGCAAAGCTGAATTGTAACCTGGTCATCAGACAACGCAGAGAACAAAGGGGGTATGATAGTTTTTTCGAAGATTCTTTTTTCGATGACTTCTTCGGCAGGGAACAAAAGAGATATCCAATTGACAGAGCAACGGGACAAATCACTATAAAAGTAAAACCATTACCAGAACAGGGTAAGCCGAAAGACTTTCACGGTGCCGTGGGTACCTATGATATGGAGGCATCTATAAAGGTACAGAAGGTAAAAGTAGGCGATCCAATTACATTTTCTATCTCTATATATGGTGAAGGAAATATTCAAACAATTAATGAACCAGCACTTATATTGAATAATGAAGACGATTTTAAACTGTATCCCTCTGAATCTGTCACACAGATTACCAATCGTGATGAACTAATCCGTGGGCGAAAGGTATTTAGCAAAGTAATCGAGCCTCAAAATACAGACCTGGAATACACACCCACAGTGGTATTCAGCTTCTTTGACCCGCGTACCGGACAATATAGGACTATCACTAAAGAACCTATGCCTATAATTGTTGAAGCCGGACATCAGGAAGTACCTATTCAGCTGACACTTCCGCAAAACGGCCCGCAAACAACAAAGCAGCAGGTACAAATATTAACACAGGATATCCTGCCTATTATGACAGGTCTTTCCCCGTTACGAAATCAGGCAAGGCACATTTTTAAAAGCCCGTTTATTATTACATGCTTAACTATACCTGCAATTATCGTCATAACCTCTTTTTTTATGACACAACATAGAGAAAGGTTACAAACTGACATTGGATATGCCAGGAACAGGCGGGCCCATTCGGTAGCCCAAAAAAGACTGGCAATGGTAAAATCAGCGCTTTACGGGAATACTCCTGCAGAATTCTATTCGTCTCTTTCCAGGGCCATGGCTGATTACCTGGCTGATAAGTTTAATATCTCTACCGCAAGCGCTTCCAGCGATAATGTAGGTTCCTTATTAAAACAACGAGGGATCGAAGAACCCCTGGTAGAGGAAGTTTCCCGCTACTTAACGGATCTGGACTACCGGCGTTTTTCAAAAGATGGAGGAACACAAGAAGAAATGGACATGTCTTTAAAGTTTGCAGAACAGCTTATTACAAAACTGGAGAGGCAATTATCATGAGAATATTTCTACCACTTGTTTTTTTATGCACAGCACTTTTTTCAGATTTCGGGTTGCATACTGCGAATTGCGAAT
The DNA here is from genome assembly GCA_964589115.1 of uncultured candidatus Brocadiaceae bacterium. Lineage (GTDB taxonomy): Bacteria > Planctomycetota > Brocadiia > Brocadiales > Brocadiaceae > JBDIVL01. Next base: position 15,293 of record CAZPUD010000045.1, read on the forward strand.
CACTGGAGTCAGAAACAAAAAACTTAAAATCTGAAATATCCAGGGATGAGGTCATAAGGCTGTTTACTGATGCAAACGGGAAATACCTGCAAGCTGCCCAGCTTATTGCTTCAAAGGATATCCAGGGGGCAAGCCAAAAATTGGATGAGGCCGCACTCCGGTATGAGACTATATTGGCAAACGGATTTCAGAACGGCCAGGTATATTACAATCTTGGAAATACTTATTATCGACTGGGTGAGTTGGGAAAGGCGATTTTAAATTACCGGAAGGCACAGCGGTTTATACCGAGAAGTACTGATTTAGATGCCAACTTGAAACTGGTAAAAAGTCATACAGAAGACAAGGAATTATCGAACGAAGCCCCAGTAGTTGTCCGTAAAATATTCTTCTGGTTTTTTTTGCTCAATCAAAACGAATTGGCGATAGGGGCTGTATCTCTTTATGGTATTTTGATGATACTGCTGTTTTTCTTAATCGTTCTGAAATATCCATGGTTGAAAAAAGTTATCATTGGTTTTTCCGCAGGTTTGTTTATTGTTGTAGTATCTTTGGGCATCAGGATCTATGTTGAACAGGGCACTGACCGCGGTGTAATTATTTCTACAAAATGTCACGTAAGGTATGGGCCTGGTGAAGAATATGAACCTAAATTCGAGATACACGACGGTGCTGAATGTGAAATTGATGGTGAAAAAAATGGCTGGTACAAGGTCTATGTATATGTAGGCGTTAAACAAGGTGCAGAATCAAAAACAGGCTCAGATGAAAAGGCAAGTAAAGAGTTAAGAAGCGGATGGTTACCCAAAAAAGATGTAGGGATAATTTAACCTACTCAGGAGAATGCTATGGGTGGAATATACGGAAAACTATTAATCACAGCGTTTATTGTATTTGATATAGTTATCTTCGGTTTTATCATTATGTGTATGGTACTTGGCAAGCGAAATGCCGAAATGCCATCTGAAGACATAAGCCAAAAATGTAAATAAGTTTGGTCAGACGAAGTAAAAACCAAAAATACTGAAAACAATCACCAACCGAAAATTAATTGCTCAATCCTTTTTGATGGACAATGCCTATCCCACTGTTCATACCACGGCAATAGGAATAAGAAAATATGTTATTTTAAATTGACAAACGGGGGAATACAGTACATTTAGAGAAATATCTTCCATATTAACCCATTAATTATTTAGAAAAGGAGAAAAATGCAATGAGAAAGGGGTTGGGTAAAACTTTTTGTGGTGTTTAGACTGGTATCTTTTCTATAACAATAATTTCAGCACTCCTCACGAACATCGTCTTTGCTTCAACATTAGACCTTCTCGGTATTGGCTGGAATAAATCAAATAATAATGAAGTTACCGTACTAATAAAGGCCGGGAAAAATGTAACACAAAGCAGCATAACTGACGTTGAAACGGCTGTTGATGATTGGGAACATCCCGAGCTCTACAAATTGTCCGTAAGGCCTGTCTGGGTAAGTACAAAATCATGTAGTTTAAATTTAGGCCTTCACATTTTTTATAGCGTAGTGGCAAGGCGCACCTTGCCACTACGTAGTTGATTAAAATTCCTATTTTATCGTATCCTGCAGAAGCTTTTTTAATTTTTCAGGTACAGGGGTAGGTTTGCGATGGATATTTAGACACGCAAGTTTTGTAAAACCCTCGGCAATGAGATTGTTATCACCCTCGCGAATGATTTTATAACTGAACTGCACAGTTGCATGTTTCAGTTCTGAAACCCATGTTTGAATAATTAGAACATCATCATATTGTGCAGGAGAGCGGAACCGGCAATAGGTCTCGGTAACCGGGAAGTAAATATGCTCCTTTTCCAATTCTGCGTATGGTAATCCAAGATCCCTTAAGTATTCTGTTCTGCCCATCTCAAAATATACAAAAAAATTTGCATAGTATACAATGCCCATCTGGTCAGTTTCCTGGTAACGAATGCGCGTTTTAATCTCGTGGGTCTTCATTTGAAAATATCAGCAGTCCCCCTAGTACACAAAAAGAAAAAAGGCACGGTTCCTTAAAACCGTGCCTTTACAAATGACAAAAAAAGCTTATTGAAAAAATAGTAGAATATAAAGAGAAAGTACATAATAAATATTTTACTTTCTGCATGCCGTGAGATAGGAATCGCTGTAAACATGCTGATTCATAATGATCTCCGCTGTTATCGCGGCATCCATTAAATCCTTATCGAGTACATCCATCACAGCGGCATCCAGCCCATATGAAATTCCCATTGTCATAAATATCCTCGCTAAGAGCCTTTTTTCCTTCGTACCCTGTGAGAAATTACTCAACCCTACATTCCTGTGTGGAGGCGGGTCAGAGATCATTTTAATCTGGTTAAAGATATCGAACATGAGTGCCGGCTGCTTTTGATCAACATTAATAGGAAAAAGTACAGGATCGATATAAACTTTCGAAAGTTCGAATTCATGCTCCACTGCCTTTTCTACGATTTTCATGGCAATCTCCATACGGCGTTCAACATCCTGAGGAATGCCACATTTATCCATCGTAAGACATATTAATGAGGCATTATAATCTTTAGCCAAAGACATATACCGGTCTAATTCTTCAGGATCACCCTTTGAAGAATTGATTAAAACCTCATTTTTAATCACAGAAAGACCGGCCTTTACAACATCAAACTTCTGGCTGTCTATAGCAATCGGGGTCTTCACTGTATCCTGAATAACTTCGATCATCCACTTCATTGCCCCGGCAGGATCTGCTGCAGCGGTACCTACATTTACATCCAGAAAACTTGCCCCGGCCTCGGTCTGCTTTATTGCGAGCTCTTTAATAGCCTTTGGATCCTTATTTTTTATGGCCTCCCGTACATCTTTAAACATACCGTTGATACGTTCTGCTATAGAAATCATCGTATGTTTACCCTTTCTTAAATTATAAATTATGATATCTTAACTACACACTTTTTAGTATAAACGATCAATACATTTTTTTACTACGGCAACAGCCCTGGGATGATTCATACGAATAATGTCAACCCCTGACTGCAAAAGGCTGACAGCTGTAACGGCTTCCCATAAAGGTCCCCTTTCTTCTCTTGGACCCCACTGCGGGGCATCACTGTCACTGGATTTTGCCTCTTTCGATCTCCATGCTTCATGCCCAACATCACAAATCACAGGCATGGACATCATCCTGTCACCGGTAAGTGCTGCTAATCTTTCGCGTTCCTGAATAGAATATGTATACTCTAAACCATAGCCCAATGCCCCGGTTGACTGGAACATAACGATTCTATTAAGAGGAAAGTCCATTTCAGACACAAGGATATTAACCTGCTTCCCTATATTAATATCCACAGGTGCCATGGTAATTATGCAATGTCCATCTGCCAGACAAGTAGCGGTAAGTGTCTT
>CAZPUD010000046.1:0-18533 GCA_964589115.1 uncultured candidatus Brocadiaceae bacterium
CACGATTTGCTTGACTATCTCGAACTCCCTTATGGGCAATGTTGTTGATGACATAATTTAAATCCTTAGATTATGAAAAGGGAAATTTAGTAAGTAAATTATCTTGAATTCATTGATAATATTGATAGAATCGAACACAGGAAGGTTAAAACTCTTAAGGAAACTAAGTCTCAGACCGATGAAAGAAATAATAAGCTGTCAGCAGCCAGCCATCATCAATTAGGCAGAAGCTGAAGGCTGACTGCTGATAGCTTATTGCTTGCCTTATACAATCCTGGTTACTCTCAAAATTGACTATTCATGAAGATAAATCGCATATAAAGTATTTAAATACGTGCAAAGAGATACCTCTATATTTTTATGTAAATAATTTATGATAAGGACTTAGAATATGGAGCTTGCTTATTTTATTTTCAGTGTAACAACATTAATTATTGTCTTTATTATTTTCTACGGGAAATATTTTTTCAAGCGTAGAAATTAAAGCAAAATAATAGCAAAGAGCGTCTGATACGTTTCGTTTTTATCCCCATATTTCTTTTACGATTTCCTTTTCACTTAATAAACCTATAGCCACGGTAGCAACAAAAGGATCAAATTGAGTTCCCGAGCATCTTTGTAATTGGACAATAGTGTTTTCTATACCTAAAGCCTCACGATAAGGGCGCCGTGATAACATCGCATCAACAGAGTCTGCAACGTTTAATATGCGTGCCCCTATCGGTATATTTTCACCTTCTAATCCGTCAGGGTATCCTTTGCCATCATATCGTTCCTGGTGAAACCCGACAAAAGGTACAAGATCACGGAGAATCTCAACAGAATCTAATACTTCCATGGCCATAACTGCATGCCGTTTCATGATTCCCTTTTCTCTTTCTGAAAGATATCCCATTTTTTCTAATATATCATTGGGTATGTATGTCTTCCCAATATCATGTATATAGGCAGCATATTTAACCTTGTTGGTTTCTGATTGTTTTAATTCCATAGTATTAGCAATCCTTTCACAAAACACGGCTATCCGTCTTGAGTGATTTGTTGCTGTATATTTCGATTTGGCATCTATCGTATCGGCGAAAATTTCTAAGATATTCTCAAGAAATTTATCCATTGTATCGAGAGTTTTTACCCAATGAGGATCTGCTGATTTAAGAACGTCCATGAATATCTGCTTTACCCAGTTATCATCTGATATTTTTACAAAAAACTCTCCTCCATCCTTATTTTTTGTATCCAATATAACATCCCATAACTTAGGGTTGTATTCCTTTCCTTTGTGTATCCGCAAATAATTATAAATTTCCATAGGTTCCATCTTTCCGTATGCCCTTCTCAACTGATCAATTGCATCAGCAACACGAATCAGTTGCCCTCCCAGAGAAATATCACCATTTCTTTTCATGTCAGGATAACCGCTTCCATCATACCACTCATGGTGATCATGGATGAAATCTTTAGCCTCATTAGGAAAATCCAGATTATCCATAAGTCCTGAACCAACTATTGAATGGTCATAAATACATGGTATTCGTTTTTGCTCCTCTATGTATGGAAACATCATAGGGTGTTCTCCAAAAATAACTGCCCCTATGTCATGGAGTAAACTTGCATAAAACACGATGTCTTTTTTTTCGGGTAAAATGTATTCTGAAAGAGCAGTAGCGATTACAGCAACACGTTTCGAGTGCAATAGGTTATACTCACCAAATTGGTCAGCAGTAGATGACAACAGGGATATTACCTGGTCAAATTGTCTTTTTGTCCCCGGTGTACCTTTCATGACTTAGTTAGTTCTGACTCCCGATCCAAGAAACAGGATGAATTCCCTGAAAAGTTTTTCATTAAAACTTCCTGCCATCTCTTCTTTCATAATCTTTAATGCCAGGAATGGTTTTCTTGCATCGGAGTAGGACCTTCTGGTTGTTATTGCATCGTATACATCAACGATCTTTGCTATCATGCCATATTTATGTATCTCACCGTTTTTTAGCCCCCTTGGATAACCTTTTCCATCAAACCTCTCATGATGCTGCATGATTGGAAAGAATGACTCCTCTGCAATATCTCCTGTTTTCATAAGTATCTCCACACCTTGTTCCACATGTTTCTTAATTTCCAAATACTCATGATCGTTTAATCTTCCTCTTTTATTAATGATTCCGATACTAATTGTAGTTTTACCTATATCATGCAGTAATAGTCCTATCCCTAGTACGTTCATTTCATCATTTTTGAACTTCAAATATTTTGCGAATGCCAACCCCAATATCGTTACATTTACTGAATGGCTGTATGTGTAATAATCATAGGATAATATATTTATCAAATTCATGGAAGAGCTTTTGTCATTTATAATAAATTCAACGGTATTATAGACCCAATTTTTTGATCTTTCGATATTTTCACCGGAACGGGGGTCTGTAAGCACATCTCTCATAATATTTTTAGCAACATCGTATACAATCTCGGACTTTATTTTGCAGTCGATTGCGTTGTCGCTGACAATTTTTTTCATGCTTGATTCTGTATAATCTAAAAATTTTTTTTGATCTTCACTTTTTATATACAGCCTGTTTATATTTCTGGTAAACAATTCTGCAATTTTCTCAGGCTCAATAATGTTATTCCCCTTACAATATAAAATATAGCTGACTTTATTGCTGTTCAGTTGAACCTGTAAATAAAGATCAAAGCCGAGGGCTATTCCGGTCCGAATAACGTTTGGTGTTATGGGTACATAATTATCTGACATATACTGCTTACATAAATATTAAGACAAAAATTTAATTTAAGATATTATTTAAAATAAACCTTTTTGGATTAATATATTAAAGTGAAGTGATATTTTCTGTTGCGGATGAATCGTACTTATGACACAATCTGACCATTTTAGCTCTTATTTTATAACAATTAGAGGTAATGCTCTTATAAGTTTTGAATGGACTCTTGTTTATGTATGAAGTTTTTTTGTGATAAATATGTCTGGTAAGACACCCTCTGGTTTAAAGGCTTTATAAAAGCATTTTGATGTGAAAAAATCAATTAAAAATTTGGTGAAGGAACTTTTATTAGTTTCTCACCTGTTGCTACTATTGATGCCACTACAGTATCACCGGTGATATTTACCACTGTTCTGCACATATCCAATATCCTGTCTGCCGCAAAAATCAAAGCCAACCCTTCAGGGTTAATCCCGATGGATTGTAAAATAATAATCAGCATTACCATTCCGGCTCCGGGAACAGGTGCTGCGCCTATTGATGAGAGTGTTGCCATAAGAATAATCATGAGCTGCTGGGAGATCGTTAAATCATAACCAAAGGCTTGTGCTATAAAAACAGCCGCCACTGCTTGATATAAACTTGTTCCATCCATGTTTATTGTGGCGCCAAGAGGTAAGACAAAGCTGGTAACTTCTTCAGATATACCTAATTCTTTTTCACAAACTTCCATGGTTACGGGCAGGGTAGCCGCACTGGAGCTTGTAGAAAATGCCAGCATTTGGGCGGGTATTATGGCCCTGAAAAAATTCGCTATTTTGATTCTTGTAAAAAGCTTGAGAAGAGTAGGATAGAGCGCGAAGACCAGAGTCACAAGACCTATAATAACGGTTAATGAATACAAACCCAGTGCTGTAAACAATTCTGCCATATTCCCTGCAAAATCGGTTACAAGGGCAGCGAGTAATGCAAAAACACCATAAGGGGCCAAACGCATAACCATATCCACCATCTTTAACATGATTTCGTTAGCTCCCCTGAAAAACTCTTTTACCACTCGTGTTTTTTCTCCGGGGACTGTTACAAGTGCGATTCCGAAAAAAATGGTAAAGAAGATAACCTGCAACAACTTTGTGTTGTCCTGTAAAGAGGAGAAAACGTTTTGGGGTACAATATCGATTAAGGGCTGCAGAGGGCTTTTACTTTTGAGCTTCTCCGCTGTTATGGTGCTTTCCTTCACTTTTGATGCGTACAATTGCTTAAACTCTTCTCTTTTTTCAGGCGAAAAAGAATGTCCGGGCTTAATAACGTTTACCGCTGTCAGGCCTATAGTGATGGCTATTACTGTTGTGGAAATATAAATAAAAATAGTTTTGCTCCCCATTCTTGACAAACGGGATATGTCTTTCAGACTGGAAATGCCTGCTATTAAAGAAGTTACCACTAATGGAACAGCAATAAGCTTTAATAAATTAATAAAGATCGTTCCGAAAGGGCCAATCCAATCCGCCGTGAATTTTGTAAGGCCGGCATAGTCTGCGAATAAACCCCAGATAATACCTAGTGTAAGGCCAATGATAATTTTCCAGTGTAATGCCAATTTTTTCGTTTTTGGTATGAACATACCCGATCCTTTTCTCATGGATAGTGAGGAAGTCTTTTTTCCTCCTTTGACGGGAGAGACTAATTGAAGATAGCGTATTTTATTCCCTTTTGTGAGTCTTTAACTCATGAATGTTTATTCAGTGATTATGATTTGTTCAACTATTATAATACTTCTAACCCATTTTTCACTTTAAATTTTTGAATGTAGCATGGCTGTATAAATAATTGTTTTCGTCATTGTAAATAATGTGTAATAGTATATATTCATGGACTACCTGAAATTATACGTACACTAAAAACATTTTCTTCCAGAAAAATCAATAGTGTCCGCAATACCCTTTCCTGAATTAAAAAATTTGAAACAACTTTAATAAATTAAAATATTTTGTAAAAAATTAATAACCTCAGCGTTCTCCGCACTCTTGTAGTGAATTATTATCTTTTGTGATTGCAAAAAGTAATATTTACCCTATAATAAGTAAAGTATACTATATATATTTAGCTTAATATATCACTTTAGAGGCTAATTTGAGACAGTTTTTTGATCGAACTGAGGTTCTTGGTATACTTCACGGGTTTAATCCGTGGTGGTCTGGTAGATCGTATACCTGCCCTGATTTCAAAAGGCTTGCCTTTGAGCCGTGCCGGAATTACCTTGAAGATATCTTTTTGCGGCGAGCCATCCTCTTGTCAGGGCCACGCCGGGTTGGGAAGACTACTATTTTATTGCAGATAGCTGATTACTTAATAAAGAATGGAAATGATCCTAAGGGAGTCTTCTACATCAGCCTTGATCATCCGATGATAAAACTTCTCAGCCTGCAAAAGATACTGAATATTTATCACGATTTTGTCTATCCTAAGGGGAAGGAGACTTTCCTGCTCCTCGACGAAATTCAATATTCAAAGGAATGGGAAACAGAAATCAAACTCCTTATTGACCATCATCCCGGTTTTCGTATTCTTGCCACAGGTTCTGCAAGCGTAGTGCATCGTGAGCGTCTTGCCGAGAGCGGTGTGGGCAGATGGACAACAGTCCCAATCCCGACCCTTTCCTTTTATGAATTTGTTCAAATTCAGGGTGAAAAATTTCCTGAAATTCCTGGTTCTTTGAAACCCTCTGATCTTTTTTCGATTCCTCAGAACGAGGTTGTGAATCTCGCTCATTGTTTTCGCGAACTTCTTCCTTTCTTTCAGCAATATTTACTTATCGGGGGATTTCCTGAAACCGCCACGTTGAAAAATATACATCTTTGCCAAAGGCTACTGAGGGAAGACGTGGTTGAGAGGGTGTTAAAAAGGGATATGACTGCACTGTTCGGAGTCAGAAATATCAATGAACTTGAAAAATTGTTTATCTACCTATGCCTGCACAGCGGTGGAATTGTCGCAATAAAAACCTGCGCTGACGCCTTGGGGACATCACATACAACTGTGGCTAATCATCTCACACTGCTTGAGCAAGCCAATTTGATTTACCGGCTGCCCCCTGCTGACACTGGTGGGAAAAAAATTCTAAAGGCAAGGAATAAGTATTACCTTATTGATGCTGCATTGAGAAATGCTGTTCTGCTCCGGGGAGAGGAGATACTTATTGGTTCTGATGAGATGGGAATAATAGCTGAAACAACAGTCCATCGTCACCTGTATTCATTCTATTATCGGGATGTTCCTGAAATAGTCTACTGGCGTGATCCGGCAACAGGCAAGGAAGTGGATATCATTGTAAGAAGCCCAAATTACATTATCCCTTTTGAGGTCAAGTACAGGGAGAACCCGAATTTGAGCAAGGCTAGCGGACTTGTCGCCTATTGCAGGCTTGAAAAAAAGGTTAAGCGTGCATACTGGGTGACAAAACAGGACAGCGATTTTGGAGTTATAACCTTTGAAGAGTTAGAGGACGAATATGGAGAGCAAACCCAATTCCTGAAAATCCCCGCTCATATCCTTTGTTACCTGCTCGGACAGGCGGAGAGGCTGTTGTGGAAATAATTAAGAATCCTGGCGCAGAAAAGTCACAACTAAATTCCCTTAACTAAAGCTTATCATTACCCACAAGTTAGAGGAGGAATTTGAGGTTTTGGATAACTCCAGGCTAGGTGGTACGTACAAAGCCTGCCCCTGTATGTATTGAACAGGGATGTTTGTCCATGGTTGTTTGAATACTCACAGGGGTATGGAATATGACACACTGATAAACGAAGTTTGTCAGTGCCACCCACAGTTTTCTTCATGTGTTAAAACTTTTCCATTTAATTGATTTTCCGATTCTCCTGCGTTTTAATTTTGAGAAAAATTGTTGTATCGATCTCATTGGTATAATAACGAGCAAAGATTTCTGCCTTTAACCTTACCCCATCATCGATGATGGGTGCAAGTATCTTTGCAACTGAACGTTTTATGTAGCCGAGTCTACCAAAACTTTCTGTTTCTACAGCTATTGCATTTTCATCATGTTGATTATTTGGTTCACGGATAAGTGTAGCCTTTTTATCATTAAGATATTCATCAAGTCTTAAATATTTTGCCCATTCTATAAATCTCATACCTACGATATTGGTGATTATATTGCCTTTGTGTAACATATCCATAAATTTTAGAATACAAACATTCGCTTTTAACCATGCAAGGAGGTCTTTATTACATTCAAGCCCGAATCCAAAACCAGAGTAATTTCCTTCGCAGAACAATTCATCCTCCACTACCGCCCATTCTATACTGTTATCAGTAATTGCTTCTACCAGCGCTTCTTTCTTTGAGATGAGAAATGCAGCATCTTTTTGCCATATTTTCTGTATTGTTTTAAGGAATAGATAAATATCTTTTATCCTCGCGGCTTCAAGAACTCGCTGGAATTCGCTGATAGGGTCAAATTCAAATACCTTCACTTGAGAAATTGCAAGTTTTTTTACCTCTTTATCGTTAACAGAAACTTCTTCAATGAGAAACTCTCTAAGAACGTCGATTTTAAAGACAAGCGGCATTTCCTTGATTTTATCAGGGTCTTCCAGTAGACCCGGATCTTTGATCATTACCTTATTGCTATAAAACCCGGGAAGGTAAGTGATCTGTGGCTTTTCTTTAATGTCTATTAGTTTATCATTTTCATCCAGTTTGTGTTGATTATTGTAAAGGTAACAAGCCTTATGAACAGCATATCCAAGTATCTCCTTTACCGAAGCGCTCACACCAATTTTTCTCAGCCGGTTTTTAACATACAATGCCCTATCGAGAATTCTTTTGATAACATTGTCTTTGTCCTCATTTAAAATGGTACGAAAAAGTAAAGAATTTGGTTGAGTGTTTTTCGAATAATTTATTATTTCATCCCCCGTTTGAAATTCTTTACCCCTGAGAAATGCCCAGGTCTTACCTTCTTCAGCAAATAGTTCTCTCCAATAAACCTTTTCAATTTTGTTTTTCCCGTAAGCGCGCGGTGCGGCCATATCTTCATCTTTTCTGCATCTGTAGCAAATATTAGGTTTAATGAAGAGTTCCTTAAAAACCCGGTAGGGGATAAAATCCGATATCGCAGAAGGCCGAACGCTGATGTATTGATTTACCGGCCATGAATTTCTAAAAAAACACGTACAACCAATATATGCGCCACAGTATCTGCAATTATACAATGGAGCAAACCCATTACTTTCTGCTATTAATTCAAGATGTAAATGGTTACATACCTTAACCTTCTCAAGCCATTTCCAAAAACCATCTTTTGCTTTCACAATAAATTCTACATCATTAATGCTTTCTGCCTTGAGAAGCCAATACCGTATTTTTTCATCTGTAATTTTGCCTAAAGCATCAGACCTGGCATTACAATAATTTTCTTGAGATTCTTTGTCGCAACGCCTTATATCCTTTTTTGTATTTCTGTATCTGTCTAACTTCTCCTTAAAAAAAAGAAATGATGTTGACTTGAAAAGGGTTACCGGTAGATCTCTGTTTTTTTCGAATTCCTTTTGCAGTATAAGTATGTTTTCCTGAATCTGGTGAAGAGGTAACCAGGCAGAATCACGAACATCCCACGGGTTGGGTGGCCGAACATAACTCAAACATTCCTGGCTACTGGCGCCGTAAAGAATGAAGTTTAACTGCGACTGCCTTAGTGAAGGTGAATTTGGGCCGCCTTCAAGGTCTGGGTCTTCAAATTGTGAGGGATCGTCTTCCCAGTAACATATTGGGCATAGGTCATAATTACCTGATTCAGCTAATGTTTTGTATCCACAGCATGGACAGGTGCACTTTTCCGCAATTTTAACCTCCCCTGTAATTCTACCAGCGATTAACTTGCCCAAGTCGTCTTCGTCATCATCATCAGTCCAATATTCATTATCATATTCTGTCGTAAGAAATTGACGGAACTTATAACAAAATTCTGCTATAAATTCCCCTCTGTTGAAAAGACCTTCCAGATATATTTTGTTATCCTTATCATAGGTATTTTCTATAATCAGGTAAAACAGTTCCTTTTTATTTACAGGATAAGCTTTCAACCTGAAAATGTCAGGCTCATCGTCAATATCTAACTGGCAGGGCAATTTACCCTTGTTAATATTTTCTATCCATCTGACTAAGCTTTTGTAGGGTGAATATACCGACGAAGTATTTATCGTTATTTCATTATTATTCCATTTTAAAGATATGTCTATCCAACCGTACATATATCCAAACCTTCCATACAAATCGTAGCCTTTTTGGGTAAATGAGATTTGTATATCGGCAATATCCTTTTTTGAGATATCAACCGTTACATTTTGGGGATATGAGATATACCTGTAAGGATTTTTTCCCATAACCGGGTATTCCGTTAACAAAGAATTGTGAAACAACTTATCCTTCAATTACTACTGTTTTAAGGCAGGGGGAAGCATTTGCCTGTGTTTAGTATAACCCTTTTCAGTAGAGCGGTGTTAGCGTATGTACGGCACTTTATGTTTCTATATTCTATGCAGGCAAACTTGAGCCCGCTTAAGAAAGAGGAACGCAATCCAACATTTCTGCCTACTTTTTACGACCATACCTCATCCAAAGTAGATCTAAATAAACTGTTCAACTGCTCTGCTGAGCATTGGTCTGTATCATCTGTAAATTGTTTGTCTTCAAGCCGTTCAATTTCTCTGTCTATAAAATTACTTATTACCGGAATACGAGGTCCGTAATCTAATTCTTCACCCTGCTCTTTGGATTTTATCAGTTTTTCGATCTCCTGTTTCAATTCCCCCGAATTAAAGAGTTGATTGACCATTACCCTAAAATCCGTTGGCACAATACCCCACCCTCTTTCAAGCCAATTGATAGCCAATATGGGGCGAAGAACGTAAAAATACTTTTTTATCCAAACTTGCTCCCCTTTCAGATATTCACGATAGTTGCCGCGTGCCATATGCAAATAATGATACATACAGGCTTTTGGTGAATAATAAGTCCCGGCTAATTGTCTCATCTGTGTGGCAGTTGAATACTTTTCCCAATAAATGATTGGCGAACCCAACCATTCCAAAAGTGGTGGATTGGATTTACGAAACAGCCTCAAGGCCTTTCGTAGATCCCAACCACTCAAATCTATCTGGTCATTGATTGGTCGTTCAATAACATCTCGTTTCTGTTCCAGGTCAATGGACAAGTACCAATTTTTGGGATGAAGGTATAAAAAACGCACATCAAAATCACTATTGGTTGAAGAAAAACCCCAAGCCCGGCTTCCCGATTCACAAGCGTACAGTATTTTTACACATTCTTCGTTTTCAACATTGTTTAATCTGGTTATTATTTCTTCTGTCATACTCCGGTTTGAACTTGCCGATCTTTAATTCTACTGCTACAAGATACCTCAGCAGTCTATGATAAAATAACAAACCTACTTTATAATCCTCATTGCCAATGGTTAGCTTTTATTCTTTTCCTACAAAGGAAAGTACTTCCCGAATTCAAAAAAGAATTGTTTTAAATTTCTCAGAATAGCCTTTCACCAATGTATAATACTATTGTTCAGTAAAATCCATAGGTTCAGGACCGTTCAGGTTTATAACCTGAACCCCATAGTTTGTCAGCTAATAACGAAATTTACGGATGAATCAAATTGTTGGATTTAAGTTGGAAATACAAACCTACTGTATTCATGTTCCTTTACAGCTAACGACCAAATTCAACAGTAGCTTGAAGCGCAGCAGAAAAGACTTCAGGTGAAGCACCTTGTTGGTGCTTTACTTCTCATCCACAAGTCCCTCACGCTCTAGTACTCTTCGAATATCCTCGAAAACGGCCGAGATATTTTCTTTTGGAAAACGAATCTGCCCCAAACCCTGGACATTCGAAAATTCTTCACAGCCATCTTCTAACAGGATTATTGCTCGTTCAAAACCAAGACGTCCCTGGAATAGACCAGCTTCATGAATCACATTTTGACGAGCGCACTGTCTCCCATCCACTAGCTCATCTTCTGCGGTCATAATTAGGAATGCGATAGCAGCCTCGTCCAACATTTTAGACAGGCGTGCAATATTCGTAAAGCCAGCAACAGGCACCCGATTGAACTCATCCCAAGGAAGATGCATGCGGTCCTGAATGAAGTCTTTTAGGTCTTTCCATATTGACGACCGTCCATGCCCAATAAAAACGTTTGTGCCAACGCGTTCCTCTTGAACCTTATGTTTTTCTATATTTTGAATGTGTGAGGCTGCCCTACGAATGAGTTTTGATAGCTTGCCACAAGCAGTAAACGGATATCTTATAGAAAGAACCCGAGCAAGAACGCTTATGTGAGGGGGAGTATGCAAGCTAGCTTGAATTGCTGGCATATCTCTAGAGATCATTTGACCAGACGGACGCACTGCTTTAATAAAATCACTTGCACCAAAGACTTCCATCTTTTCTATTTTTTTGGAAATGTTTTGTAAGAATTTATCGTCTTTCCGAGCATCAAGAATTCCAGAAAAAAGAGATAGAACTTGAGATTGTGAATTCTCGAAAATCTCTCTTGCAGCAGAAGATCGTGCTTCTTGCTTTTGCGTATCTGGATTTTCGGCATCTTGCTGAATAGCTGAAACAACATCATCAAATCGATACTCTCTCCAGTCCCCAATAGTACCTTTAATGGCGAAGGTATCCATCATTCCCCATTCTTGACTAAAGCGTGCGCCAGGGGGAGGTTCTGCTAGATCAGCGTAATAAATCCTTGAATGGTAACCGAGCCATGAGCCACTCCACGCTCTGCCAACGCTTTCCGCCGCATCAGTCAGTCGCTGAAGAGGTTTATTGAATTTCTCTTCTTTCAATATTTTGCTTTGCGATTCAAGTCGCTTTGCAATTTTGAAGAAATCATCAGCTATCATCATGTTTTAACCTTTTAAGCCAAACAAGTTATTAAACAGATCTGAATATCTTATTAAAGGTAAGATATACGAGAAAAGGTACGAATTATATTATACAAAATGGTGGCTGTTTTATAATGATTTTATCCGTTCAATTACGCACGGATTCACGCTGCAAATTTGTAAATCCGCTTGAGATTATTACTGTTTTCCCCTTTTTTCGAGTTCCTTTATTTTATTCATTATTTCTATACCTTCTTTTGCTCCCATGTCAATACTTTCCTCCCATCGAATCAATGAAGATAAATATTTTTCACCCTCTTTATATTCTTCTAGCCTTGGGATATATTCATAAGCTTTTTCAGTACTCAAGCTTCGTGCCCATCCCTTTGTTTCATAAGCTTTACCTCTCAAATCTTTACATTTTATTTTTATTTGTATTCCTTTCTTTGTTACATGTGGCAACCAAGTTCCAAAATACTCTTCGAGGAACAATAGATATCCACTCTGTGATTCACCGGGTTTAATTTTTCCATCAGGGAAGAACTCTTTTCCAAAAATATTTTCTAATTCAGAAAATCGAGTAAAATAAACAGGTAAAAATTTTATACTTTCACCGATTGCCTGTCTGGGTACGCTTGGAAATGTAATAGGAACAAGTGATTTTGACCAGCGTTTTTTGTTATTTTTAAATTTTAATTCAAACTCTGAAACTGTAATTATTTTTTCAGAAGGATTAAGTATGGCTAATGAAAGCCAAATTGCAAATCTTTTAGCTTGTTTTTTATCATGTTCAAATTCTTTTAAAAAGGTTACGTGTGCTGAACATGGATCTATTTTTATTCGAAGCATACTATCTAATTTATGAGATAAACCTTTTAAGGATTTCAGTGCTCCAGAAAATCATGCAACAGCTAAACCACTCAAAAAAATGAAAAGGGTAACCAATTGTGGGTGAGAATCTGTAAAATTAATAATTTCTTTTATGTAATTAGAATTCATTGTGAAATAAAATCTTTTAATTTTGGTAACTATTCAGGTACTTTTTGATATAGGCCATAAAAAAATGATCAAATTCGTTATTTTTTGCTGGATTTAGTAGGGTTATTCACTTAAGGTTTAAGTATGAAAGCTTTAACACCAGAAGAAGCACTGAAAATATATCATGCTGGCCCGGAAGCAGTTGTAAAAGCCCTCTGTGAATTAAGCGCAGCAGTTGTGGAACTAAGTGCTACCATTGAGCATTTGAAGCATCGAGTCAAAGATCTCGAGAACCAGTTAGCCCAAAATAGCAGCAATAGTAACAAACCACCAAGCAGCGATGTTTTCAAGAAATACAAGGATTTAAGGTCAAAGAGCAAACGAAAGCCGGGAGGCCAAAAGGGGCATCCAGGTCAAACACTCCAGATAGTTGAAAATCCTGACCATGTTACCTGGCACAGGGTTAAGAAAAAATGCAGTTGTGGACACGTTCTGAAAGACCAAACAGTTCAGACTTACAGACGCCGTCAGGTTTTTGACATCCCACCAATCAAAGTACAAGTAACTGAGCACAGGGCTGAAGTGAAAACCTGTCCTAAGTGTGGTCAGACACATAAGGCACCATTTCCAGAAGAAGTAGCAGCTCCGGTACAGTATGGATCAAACCTGAAAGCCATTGCCATTTATTTAAGAGGGTACCAACTTCTACCTTCCCAAAGGACTGCTGAGTTATTTGAGGATTTATTCTCTTGTCCAATCAGTGAAGGAGTATTGGATAGTATCCTCAAAGAAGGATCAGCACATCTGAAAGAACCAGTTGAAAGAATTAAAGAGCAGTTGAAAGTCTCATCACCAGTAAATTTTGATGAAACAGGGATGTCCTCTAATGGAGATACCTATTGGTTACATACTGCCAGTACCAAAGAGCTAACCTATTATTCAATTCATCAAAGATGCGGCCAGGAGGCTATGAACGATATTGGAATATTACCCGCCTATCAAGGAACGGCCATCCATGACAGTTTGAGTGCCTATTTTACCTACAAGCAATGCCGTCATGGCTTATGTAATGCTCATCACTTAAGAGAACTTACCTTTATCAAAGAGAACTATGATCAGTCCTGGGCCGGTGAGATGATCGAGTGTTTGCTCGAGATAAAACACAAGACCGAAAAAGCCAGAGAAGCAAGTAAAAGGCAATTGAGCCAGAGGCAGATCAAGTATTTTGAGAGACTCTATCAATCGATTGTTGAAAAAGGCTATAAAGCGAATCCACTCAGAGATCCCCCTGATGGAAGGAACAAACGGGGGAGACCCAAAAAAGGTAAGGCCAGATGTTTAGTGGAACGGTTTGATATCCATCGTCAAAAAGTCTTGGCATTCATGTATGACTTCAATGCGCCTTTTGATAATAACCTGGCCGAGCGGGATATTCGAATGGCCAAGTTGAAGCAAAAGATCTCAGGCACATTTCGTAGTGAGGAAATGGCTCATGACTTTTGTCGAATCCGTAGTTTTATCTCCACCGTTCGTAAACAATCCCGAAAGGTCATAGAGGCCATTGGAACTATATTTAGCGGTTCTCCATTAATCCCGGTTTATGGATAAACGTGTCAAAGAACAAGAAACTTACACAAAAATTTATTCGCTATTTATGCTGTTTTTGTAAAACTACCTGAGTAGTTACTAATTTTGACTATATCATACCAGACTTCTTCTCTTATATCAGTTTTCCCTCTATTATTTTAATCTCCTCCTCCGTCAATCCGTACAGTTCATATATCAACTGGTCAATCTGTCGATCGGTGGCGTCTATCTGGCGCTGGATGACGGTTTTGTCATAGTCTGTTTTTGCCGATGCTAATTGCTTGTGGAGTTCAATCATCTGTTCAACAAGTTCTCCCATCCGGTCATGACAGGCTTTGTCGTACAAATCAGAAAAGTCTATATTTCGGATGGGCAAACGCTTGACATCTCTTACAGATAAACGGGGAAAAGATTGTGCCAACATTTTATTTGATACGAATGGATAGAGAAACGATATAAGTCTGGAATTAAGAATACCTAGCAAGTACTTCATCGATATATTGGTTGCCGATGAGGGGTTTACATTCAAGATCGTTTTGTAATTGCAATACGTTTCTTCTGTGTAACAAGCACAAATTCGATATGGACTTTTACCTGCTATTTCACGTATGAGAATACGAGGACCAGTCAACCAGTCCATAGAACGATAATCATGCAGCCACGGTCCATATTTGATCCATTCCCCTTTTTTTCTTTCAATTATGTATCTTCCAATATCATTTCCTGCTAGTTCAGGTAAATATTCTTTGGATAACTTCTTTGAACCATGAAATACTCTATTTTTAATCTGTTCCTTTGTATGTTTTGATGAATTGTAAGCCTGACAACCAAGAGACGCTCTAGCCACATCCTCTAATGCAGGAAACTTACTCAATATGTTCTTGACTAAAATTCCGCTTTTACCAGTCTGCCGAATTTCAAACCGAAACTCTGGTGCATTTAGCCAGTCTCCTTGACTGCAATTAATGTCGGCAGGTTGGTTGAGTACCTCAAGGTTGAATATTATAGGTAATTTCTTGATTGCAACCTGATGAGTTGATTCTGGTGTTGATTTCTTCAAAAAAATTAGCCCAGTATGAACATCAGCATTTTGAAATACCTTATGTCCAAATATATCTATCTCTTGGATTGTTGTTTTCGTCAAAACGTACTTTCTGAGTTCTTTAGTAAATTGAAGGGTAAACCAAGTATTAGGTGTGATATAGCCTAATAGTCCGTTTACTTTTAGCAGGTCAATTCCTTTTTGGATGAATAAATGAAACAAGTCAGTTTTGTAATGAGCAACAGGATAAGAATTCAAGTAGACCAATGATGCCTTAGGAAAAATGTCATTTCCTAAAATTACATATGGCGGATTCCCAATTACTGCATCAAACCCGCCGTTTTTCATAATTTCAGGAAACTCCGCTTCCCAGTCGAATGCATTGATACGATACCGTTCTTCGTCATCAACCGTAGAGACAGGTTTGAAACCTGTCTCTACATTAATGTTGTAAAAATCCGGCCCGATGAGGGAATTGCCACATTTTATGTTACTCCCCAAATCGGGAAGCGCCCGTTCATGAAACAATCTGATCTGCCTTACTATGGTTTGTTCTGATTCTCCTTCCAGCACTTTCAACAGGAGCGAAAGTTTCGTTACCTCCACGGCCTGAGAGTCGATATCCACGCCATAAATATTATTGAGCAAAATACGTTTGCGTTCTGCGGTAGTTAATCTCCAATCGCCGCTTGCACCTTGATACAATATCCTGTTCTTTCCGGTTGCCCACTTTTCAGGGTCATTTGCCACATACCAGTCGCGATGCCAGTCGAGCAGGTATTGATACGCACCTAAAAGAAAGGAACCCGATCCGCAGGCGGGGTCAAGGATTCTCAGTTTAGATACCTGCTGTGGATTTCGGAACCCACCCCTTAGTCCCCTCCCGGGAGGGGATTTAGGGGTGGGTAAATCCGCATCCGGCAATCCGAAATTTACAAGGCAACCTACGGTATTTTTAACGATATAATCAACTATATACGTGGGGGTATAATATACCCCTCCTGCTTTTTTGACTTCGGGTTTATATTCTACAATTGCCCTGTGCCCTGATGTAAGACGAATGACCTTTCCCAGAAACCGTTCGTATGCCTGACCAAGTATATCGGCGGAAAGTACAGAAAACTCATAAGGGCTATCAGGATAATAGACGTTTTTAATTATGTCCTTCAAAACTTTGTCATCAATGCGTAAATAAGGCGTGAGCGTATCGGGCAATTCTGAACGGTCTTTTTCTTTTACAAAATGAAAGAGCCCTGAGTTATAGCGATCATCAGCACGCCGGAAGTACTCACAAAGGCGGGAATACGTCCGGTCTCCGTTGAGCAAACTCATCAGTCTGCCGTACTGCTCAATGCCACGGTCTTCACATATACGAAGGAAGATAATCCGGTCAATCGTGTGCTGTACTGAAAAGTTCAGTTCGCGCTGGGTAAGGTTTGGATTACGTAATGCTATGCTGCGGGCAAGCAGTTCACGCCAGGATTCTATTTCTTCCAGAAAAGCCGTATCAACTTCCGTAGTGCCTCTTTTGCCCTTGCTTGATTCTGCGTATTTATCGAAGGAACCCTTCAGTATGGCATCTCTTGAGAATATGGATCAAATTTCTTCCCAACGCCCGGAATATTCCGTGTACCTCAGATATAGTGTCCGGGATTTCGATGCGCTGTCTGCCTTGTTTGGTTTCGTCCGGCAGTCATATACAACGAATTCCTCAAAATCGGTAAGTATGCTGAGCGGGAGTTTTGCCGACCACGCATAGCGCCGCAATTGAAACGCAGGGCTTACATCGTCTTTTAAATTTAAGGAAGGTTTTTTCGTTTCAACAAAAAACTTGCGTGTGCCCCCGATACGGAAACAATAATCGGGGGCTTTTGTAACACCACCAATTTTAATGGCATCTTCATGTATTACATCTTTATACGCCTCTGCATACCCTTTTTCGTTATTTACATCCCAGCCGAGAAGGGCAAAAAAGGATCGATAAATTCACGCCGGAGCTGTGTTTCGTTGTATTGGCCGGAACAATAGGATTCACGGTTATGATGGAACCGTTCTGTCAAATCAACGAGCTTTTGAGGTATGGACATTTTTTGATGTTGTTATCTCTGAGACATTGAAATGTCTTGTAATTGCAAGAGCATTTCAGATTATAATAGCATTTTTTTGAAAGAATTCGCCATGTTTACCGTAACGCAAAAGAACGTACTAACTCATCTCAATCAAAAATAAAAACCGGTAATTTATGCAAATTAGTTAATTATGTAATCAGTATAAGGTATTGAAATATTTTGTCAATGCTTATCCATTATCTGTGAATAAGCACCCACTTGACCAGACTGAGGTTATTAATGAGGTACTCTCTAAAGTGTTTTTCGCTTTCTCTTCATCGGCAGCAGTGTTTCTCTCATCTTTCCTATTTTAGTCCCAGGAGCATAAATAAGATTATTGATAAATTTCAAAAATGACCTATAATAAATCAAAACAAATCCTAAAATTTCATTATAATTTTATCTTATCCCCATTTACATGAGGACAAGATTCGAGACATGTGTATCCATTTCAATTTTGATTTCAAAAAAGCTACTCAGGCACTGAACTACCTTGCAAAAAAGTCCGGCGGAAGGATAAATAAAATGAAAGCCATAAAGCTTATTTATTTTGCCGATAGGTACCACTTGCGTAAATATGGTCGACCGGTAACCAACGATGAATATGTTGCGATGGGATATGGTCCTGTAGGCTCTAAAACGAAAGATATTGCTGAAGATACCTCTTTTCTGGATGCCATTGAGAGTGAATATAATAAAAAATATATCAAAAGACAGGGCATCCATGATGTTCAGTCTGTACATTATGTAAAAGAACAAATGAAGCTTAAAAACCAATGGGAGCAAATTCCTGATTGATATCCCGCCCGATATACAAATCAAGTCTACAACCCGATTCTGTCTACTACTTTACAGAGAAAAGCTTTAATAATAATGTTAAAAGTATGAGAATTTAACACGATTGCATTTTTTAATAACTTATGACAGCGCAGCGACCCCATATTATCATTATTGGCGGACCTAATGGAGCTGGAAAATCAACGACTGCTCCAGCATTGCTGAAAGGCACTCTTGGAGTTACTGAATTTGTAAATGCTGATATTATTGCCGAGGGACTTTCCGCCTTTCATCCTGAAGGCGCAGCGTTTCATGCTGGCCGTGTTATGCTGGAACGGATACGTTTTCTTGCAAAAGAACGGGTGGATTTTGCATTCGAAACAACCCTTGCAAG
>CAZPUD010000047.1:0-18526 GCA_964589115.1 uncultured candidatus Brocadiaceae bacterium
GTTACTTACACCTAAAACCCGTCTCGTTTCACCACGAGATGGGTTTTTTTAATTTGATACCCTAACATTAAAGTTTATATATTTTCTTATATGCTTTCAGAAGAAGATAAATTTAGAGAATATCTAGAATCTAAAAACTTAAAATTTACCGCAGAAAGACAAGCGATTCTTGACTGCATATTTTCAAGCCATAAACACTTTGAAGCGGATGAACTATTATTTGACCTTAGATTGAAAGATTTAAAAATCTCAAAGGCTACAATATATCGAACACTTTCTTTGCTTGTAAAGAGCGGTTTATTGAGAGAAGTAATTTTTGGTGAGAGACATACTCACTATGAACATGTATATGGACATGAGCATCATGATCATATAGTTTGTAATAATTGTGGGAAAATAATTGAATTTATTGAGCCAAGGATAGAAAAATTACAGGAAGAAGTTTGCAAAAAGAACAATTTTAAATCAGAATCTCATCGTTTACAAATTCAAGGATTATGTGAGGACTGCAATAATAAGAGTAATAGCAAATTAAGATAAAGTATTCCAGATTTGAGAGGTGACATATGTCAAGAGAATGTGAAATATGCGGGAAAAAAACTGGTGTTGGAAATAAGATAGAGCGGAGAGGTTTGGCAAAATGGAAAGGTGGCGTGGGAAGAAAGATAACAGGGAAAACTAAAAGGAAATTTAAAGTCAATTTACAGAGAATGAAGGCAAATATAAATGGTTCTATTAGAAGGATAAAGATATGCACTCGCTGTATTAGCACTGGAAAAGTGACAAAAGTTATTTAACGTTTAGTAATTTTTCTAAAAACATCATTTTTCCCTTATGAAGATAAGTAAAAAAGATATTGAATATATTGCAAATCTCTCTAGGATCCAGCTTACGGTAAAAGAAGAAGATGTATTTATAAATCAGCTTAACGATATATTATCTTATATCAATAAGCTCAATAAGCTGGATACAGAAAAAGTTAAACCATTGCTGTACCCTTTAAATATATCTAATGTATTAAGAGATGACAATTTAGGCATATCGTTTTTAAGGGAAGAAGGACTTTCAAATGCACCTTCTACAATGGGTGGCTTTTTAAAGGTACCAAAAGTAATTGAGTAAAATTATTTTAACGAAATAAGAGAAGCATCTTTGAGACTTATAGAATCCACTGTACTTCAAATAAAAGAGAAGATATTATCCGGAGAAATACAAGCGTCCGATCTTATCAAACGCTTATTTGAATGGATCAAAGAGATTGAGCCAAACATTCAGGCGTATATTACGTTAAATGAAGAAGAAGCACACAAAAAAGCATTAGAAATTGATAAAAAAATAAAAAGTAATAAGGAAGTCGGTCTACTTGCAGGTATTCCAATCGCTATCAAAGATAATATCTGCACAAAGAATTTACACACTACTTGCGCATCAAACATCCTCAAAAATTTCATACCGCCGTACGATGCCTTTGTTGTTAAACGTCTAAAAGAAGAAGATGCTATAATTATTGGCAAAACAAATTTAGACGAATTTGCAATGGGATCATCCACAGAAAATTCAGGTTACAAGTTAACACGAAATCCCTGGGACTTTAACTGCGTACCTGGTGGATCTAGCGGTGGGTCTGCAGCGGCAGTGGCCTCAAATCTCGCATTTATGGCTTTAGGTTCTGATACAGGTGGTTCTGTACGGCAGCCTGCAGCACTTTGCGGTATCGTTGGTCTAAAGCCAACATATGGCCGTGTATCACGATATGGTTTGGTTGCTTTCGGATCATCCCTTGATCAGGTCGGTACATTAACAAAAGACGTGAAAGATGCAGCCTTACTATTGAATGTTATCTCAGGTAATGATCCATATGATTCAACATCCGCACAAGAGCCTGTTCCTGATTACTTAGATGGAATAGATACTGGTATTAATGGTTTAAGAATTGGTATACCCAGGGAATACATTGCTGAAGGTTTAAATAGCGAAGTTCTTAAAGCAGTAAAAGACGCTTTGAAAGTATATGAGCGACTTGGAGCAAAATTTATTGATATATCATTGCCACATACCGAATATGCCGTCGCAGTTTACTATATTATTGCAAATGCAGAGGCCAGTTCAAATTTGGCTCGATATGATGGTGTTAGATATGGTTATAGATCGCCAAATGCACATGGGATAATCGATATGTACTGCCTTACTCGATCTGAAGGGTTTGGTGACGAAGTCAAGCGTCGTATCATGTTAGGAAATTATGCACTGAGCGCCGGATACTACGATGCGTATTATTTAAAAGCGTCGAAAGTAAGGAATTTAATAAAAAATGATTTTGATACTGCTTTTGAAAAGGTAGATTGTATCATTTGTCCTACATCTCCGGTACCTGCCTTTAAAATTGGAGAACGTTCTAACAATCCATTAGAAATGTATCTATCCGATATCTATACAATTCCAGCGAATCTCGCTGGTATCCCTGGTATCTCAATTCCTTGTGGGTTTTCAAAAGATACCTTACCTATTGGAATGCAAATTCTCGGAAAACACTTTGAAGAAAAAAGATTATTACAAATTGCGTACGCTTTTGAACGGGAAACTGATTTTCATTTAAAGATACCCGTTTTGAAATCCTCTTCTGCAAAATTGTAAATTAAAAGGCTGTTATTATGGAATATGAAGTAGTTATAGGGTTAGAAACTCATGCAGAACTGTCTACAATAACTAAATTGTTTTGTGGATGCAGTACAAAATTCGGGAGTGAGCCTAATACACAAGTATGCCCTATATGTCTTGGTATGCCAGGTGTTTTACCTGTTATGAATAAAAAAGCTTTCGAGTATGCATTAAAGTCGGCTATTGCATTAAATTGTGAGATTAACAGGTTTACAAATTTCGACAGAAAAAGTTATTACTATCCAGATTTACCAAAAAATTATCAAATATCCCAAAATTATTATAATTTAGGTATAAATGGATATATGAATATAGAAGTTAACAGTGTCATAAAAAAGATCCATATTCATAATGTCCATTTAGAGGAGGAAGCAGGTAAACTTATTCATCCTGAAGAGATTGGGGCTGATTATAGTCTTGTCGATTTCAATAGAGCCGGTGTTCCCTTGCTAGAGATCGTATCATACCCTGATATGCGGAATGCAGATGAAGTGGAAAGTTACATGCAAACTTTGAGAAAAATACTTCTCTATACAGGTGTTTCTGATTGTAAAATGCAAGAGGGTTCTCTTAGATTTGAGGCAAGCATTTCATTGAGAGAAAAAGGCTCTGAGAGATTAGGAAATAGGGTAGAAATAAAAAATCTTAATTCAATGAAATCTGTTTTGAAGTCTGTTGAGTATGAAATAAAGAGGCAAAGTATCATACTGGATAAAGGAGAAACGGTTGCGAGGGAAACGAGGTTATGGGATGAGGTCTCAGAGAGAAGCGAACGTATGCGCTCGAAGGAGGAAGCTCAGGATTATCGGTATTTTCCTGATCCGGATTTACAGCCAGTCCTTATTGATGAAAAATGGATTACTGTATTAAAAAGTGCTATTCCAGAACTTCCTTTGGCTAGAAAGCAAAGGTTTATAGAAACCCTTAAACTCTCTGCATATGATGCAAGCGTACTTACTGAAGAAAAGACACTTGCAGACTTCTTTGAGACTTCTGTGAAACTTTTAAACCGTCCAAAGGCCTTGTGTAATTGGATTATTAATGATTTATTAAGAGAGGTAAAGGATAGAAAATTAGATATTAATAATTTACCGATTAGACCTGAGCAATTAGTATCACTGGTTGAAGTTGTTGAGAAAGGTACGATCAGCAGTACTATTGCGAAAGAAGTCTTTTCAGAAATGACCCAGACCGGGAAAGATCCTCAAATAATTATCGAAGAGAAGGAACTAGCTCAGATCAGTGATGAGAGTTTGATTGACTCTGTAATAGAGAAAGTTATTACAAGTAATCCGGAAGCTATTGAAGATTATAAAAAAGGAAAAAAGAATGCTCTTACATTCTTAATGGGACAGGTAATGAAGGAAACAAAAGGTAAAGCTAACCCTAAAATAGTGAATGAACTTTTAAAAGAGAAAGTAGGCGTTTAAATAATATTAATCACTCATTATACCCATTTTGGCAGATAACCTCTTACATTATCCTTCTGTTCTTGTTAATCCTTTCCACTTAACACCAAATAAACATTTTTAATTCTTCAAAAAACCTGCTCATTATTATCTCTCTTGCTCTGCTAGGTACCTGTTTCCGTATCTTCTCAGTTATAAAGAAGGAGATATTAAAAAAATTAATCCTCCCTCTTTCCTGAAAACAAGGGGAGGGAGGATTACTAGAAAAATAACAATATTCAAGACTGCAAATTGTGCATATGATATCAGTAGTTTCCGCCTAACGTGCAAGCCTTATTTTTTTCAAGGTAATATTAACCTCTTTTTGTTCCCCATTTTTCAATTTTGCCTTTTGTTTTGCCCTCCTGTATCCTTTTGCCTTTGCAATGATTAAATAAGTATCCGCCTCTAAATCAGTAAATTCGAAGAAACCATCTTCATCTGTATATTTTGTCTCTGAAAACTTCGTCCTTAATCCTCTAATTTTTACCCTTGCTGACTCTATTGCTATTCCGTACGCGTCCAAAACACTACCAGATATAGAAGCAATTACTTCCACTTCCATGGTTATCATATCAAGATCTACTTCTGTTTCCCCCGGAGGAACAACTATGTTTTGAGTTACGGTCTGATACCCATCCATTTCAAAGATGACTGTATATTCACCAACTGGTACATTAGCAAATTCAAACCAACCATCTTCATCTGTTTCGACATTACCTGAATAACTTTCACCTTCGATGGTCACCGAAACTCCTATTAGCTCATTTTCATCAATATCGACAACAAAACCATAGACATAAGCTCCACTACCTGAAGTAACATCGGGTTGTAAAGGGAAAGCAACCTGAGTTGGTGTACCCGCCGTTACTGTAACAGGTTGAGAGGATGGGATATAATTTTCTGCTGATGCTATTAAGAGATAATCTCCTTCCTGTACTTCCAAAAAGAAACTACCATCAGAACCAGTTGTAGTTGAATATTCGCCTGTATCGGTTGATACCGTTGCATCAGCAATACCGGTTAAGGTTTCTGCATCTACAACGTTACCTACTATAACACCTGTTAAAGGTATGGGCGTAGTTGAAGGTGTTGGTGACGTTGAAGGTATAGGTGTGGTGGCAAAAGTAGTATGTTGATATGATACCAAACTAGTCACTACAAACAACAAAAATGCTATAACTGAAAAGCCATACAAGCGTTTCGCAATCATGCTCCTCTCCTTTTTATTTTGAAGACTTTAATAAAATGCACGCTCCCCAAAGCTGTACAATAAAATTTTCGTAAACAAGTTAACAAATTGGATGATTTATGTCAACTTGTTTTCCAAAATATTCCAACCCAGAATAAGCATTTACGATTAATAATGTCGTAAATGCTTGTTTATATTTAAAAAATGTAACAGTTAAATTAGTCTGTAATTTTAATGTAGCAAGAACAGGTGTGAGCTATTTAATGATTTATGGAAGGTCAGGAGGATTGGCTGATTTTACCTCAATAGGTTTGATTGTTTTATTTATGATTTCTTTAGAATGGACAACGTTTAATTTTTTAAATAAAAAATCAAATTTGGCTTCGAGTTCTTCTCCAATTCTGTTTCTTATATCGGGGGATAAGTTCCAAAACTTCTCTTTAAATGGACCAAACCCCATTTTCCTCGTCTTATAAATAAACTGCTCGTCAGTTTCACCCTCTTTTTTATCTGCGGTACAGTTTTCCCTTAAGAATTCGTATATTTCATTTTTCAGGTCTTTCGGAAATACACTGCTTTCGTAAATCATATTCTGAAATTCTGTAGCCAGATGTACTTCAGCCGTTCCTGTTTCTGGAAATTTATCAAAGGCATCGCCTGGAAGCGTAGAAGCACCATGTTGTACTGCTCCGCTAAGGCCATATTCGTCCCTTGCAACACGTGATAAATTTCTCAAGGTATCAAAATCTAATTTTACTTTTGCAATTGTCCCATCGGGTAAAGGAACTCCCCCATGTGAGGTGCCAGTTTGTACGCTAATTTTAGAGATTCCCTTCAAGCCTTTTCCTCTTGCTGCCAGGGTATTATTATATCCATCCATAAATGCCTTCAATTCTTCGACTGTACTGTTCTTTTTACCAACTTCCCCTATTTCGCCACCAATGGATATAGTAATACCACTTGGTTCTAACGATCTGATATAAGCACTGAGTTCGGCTGCAAACTCAAAATTGAGTTGCTGCTGTTCTGCAATACTAAGTTTGTTTAAATCTACAAGGGTTGATGTATCGATATCGATATTGTAAAAGCCTGCATCTATGGCCTCCTTAATAAGTCCTTTTACCGTGCTGATTTCACCATCTCGGTCTTTTTCGTACTTTTTTGCGTTAATCTGGAAATGATCTCCTTGGATAAATACAGGGCCCTCGTGTCCTTCTTTAATTGCAGCAGCAAGGACTACCGATGCATATTCTGCAGGTCTTTGGTTTGTATATCCAATTTCCGATCTTGCAATTTCAAAAATAAAGGCACCCACATGGTTCTTTCTGGCTGCCCTGAAAATAGAACGTGCTACATCATAAGTTAAACCGCGAATATTAATGGCTGGTACCGTAAAGCCTTTATATTGTTTATTACCAATGGCCTCATAAAGTGACTGAATAGATGACGAGACAATGCCGAGCCTGTTTCCCAAATTATGGATAAGCCATCGGGATGTATTTTTTATAGAATTTCCCTTATTGAAGACAGCATTATAGACAATATTATCAATTTTTTTATTTCTTAACGTATCAGTATCGATTATGTTTATCGTGCCATTTTTTTGAATATCGACGATACCTTTGAGATCATTTAATAAATCCTCTTTTGAACGATAGATCATGAGTTAACAACTCCTTATTCTCTTATTCATTAAGAAACTTTTCGTACATTAATACATCTTCTTTACTTCCAATGATGAGTGGTACCTTTTGATGTAGTTCGGTAGCCTGAATGTCAAGGATGCGTTTCCTTCCAGTTGATGCCATACCACCGGCCTGTTCTGCGATCATTGCAAGCGGTGCGGCTTCATAAAGTAAACGCAGTTTTGCCTTTGGTTTATCAGGATTTTTATAATCATATGGATATAAGAAGATGCCTCCATAAAGTAAGTTTCTGTGAAAATCTGCTACCAACGATCCGATATATCTCAGGGAGTAGGGCCTTCCTGTCAAAATATCGTGTTCTTTCAGATACGCAATGTATCTTTTTGTTTTCTCATCCCACGTATTTGCATTTCCTTCATTAATACTGTATATTTTTCCCTTTGATGGGATTTGGATATTCTCATGTGAGAGAATAAATTCTCCGATACTTGGGTCCAGAGTAAAACCATGAACGCCCTGTCCCGTGGTGTATACCATCATAGTACTGGAACCGTAAATTATATATCCCGCTGCAACCTGTTCCGTTCCTTTTCTCAAACAATCCTCAAGGGTAGCTTCTTTATCTGTCGTTTTTTTCCGGTAGATTGAAAATATGGTTCCAATGCATACATTGGCATCGATATTGGAAGAACCATCTAAAGGATCAAAAATGAGTACGTATTTTCCCCTGGGAAACTCAGGAGGTATGGGAATAATATCTTCATTTTCTTCAGATGCCATGATACAGAGATGGCCGCCGTGATCCATGGATCTATAAATTTTTTCGTTAGCATAAACATCCAATTTTTTTACGGCATCACCATGAATATTATTTTCACCGGTAAGACCTAAAATATCTACAAGGCCTGCCTTGTTCACTTCCCTGGAGATTGTTTTTGCAGCAATGGTCAAATCCCACAGGAGCCCTGTAAAATCGCCTGTGGCATTTGGATGCAATCTTTCTTGTTCAACGATATGCCTTTGTATAGTAATAACTTTACTTTTATGCATAACCAGATTCCTCCAACAATACAACAAGTAAAGATGATAATAGGTATTTTACATTCTTAATGCCCAAAGTCAATCATTATCCATATGTGAAAGTCCTCCATAGTAATTTGATTATATGTTATTCTGCTTGAGGTTATTTATAAAGTAATTCCATTCTTTTTTCAGGTCTGAAAAGGGGAACATTGCCGGTTTTAAGTTATGTCAACATTAGAATTAACTACGTGGTGTAAATTGATTTGTCGTGTATTCCAAACACAACCAATCCACTGCATGATATGTTACAAGGTTGGGAGAAGAATACGGAGAAGAATTATTTCTTGCTCAGTGTAATTTCTAGCGGTAAAACGTCTTTTTGCTTCATTTCATAGAATTGTTTATATATCTTATAGCCATTCCTGGCAACCTTAAGTGTATATTCATTCGCTTTTATCTTCTTAAAGGTAAAGGTGCCCGTTGAGTCGGTAGTTGTTCTGTATTTAATACGTCCCTTTCTGCTGAGGCTGACTTTTGCATTTGCTATTGCAGCGCCAATCGTTTTCTCGGCAGACGAAGATCCCTGGTTATGGTGTGTTGCTATCCGGCTATTGATTTTTTCGTGTCCTTCATCGTTGTTATAATATATTTCCTGGGAATTACCAGTATCGTCACCGTACCGGTCAGATCAAGGTCTTCCGTGCTGATATAAACCCTTTCTGCTGAACCAGCGATATGACAGCCCTCTTTATGTTTTTACGATGAAAAGTACTATTTAACCTTTTTCACTCTTTTTAGGGAATCTTCACCATCTTTATTGGGAATCCAAAAATAAAACCGAACAAAATAAATTATAATTTGATCTCATTGGACATAAGCATGGACAAGTATCACTTTTAAATGCATCTACAGGTAAAGCTTGTCCATGCCAGCCGTTTTGTGTATAAATTGTTAACAGATACAGAGTTTAATCCATGTTTGGTTTTACCTCTTGGATACTGTAATGGCCTAAAACTCATTACAAAGACTGGTTTTCTATCTGATTAAAATACCCATACAATTGCGGCTATAGCCCTCCAGTCTACTACCTGCTGAGTTCCCCTTACATTCTGATATACCGGTTGCTGAAATTTGAGATCGATGGTGCAACCAGTCTTTGGTTCTTTCACTTGAATTGAGGGGGAAATTGCGAGAGAGGTAATACCGGTATTGTCGGTATTATCTACAAGCGATACATCTGGTCTTGAATACTTGTTGTCGTGGTCGGTGTCATTTCCTGAATATAATCCATTGATTTCAATGCCGGGATTGAAAAAACTGTTCACCTGATACCTTGCAATAAGATCTAATGATATCTTGTCTCCAAATTCATAACCTTCATCACCTTCTGTCGTTACGTGATATAGCAGGTTAGTGTAAAACACTACCGGGGAGAATGTTTGCATATAATTGACAAGAAAAAGAGGATCCCACGAACCAGTGCCAGGCTGCATCATGGCATGGACTATAGTTCCAGAGTCTGTTTTTTCATCATTTTTCCCAGTCGGCGCTTTCACTCCAAGTCCACCAATAAGTCTTTTTGTTGGCTGATCATGGTTGTCAGTGTAGATCTGATAAAATCCCATAAGTGTCATGTCTCCTAACCCTTCTACAGTATCCATTTTCATATCCATGATCATATCCATGCACATAGCGTTTCTTGTCAAATGCCTCATATACATGTCGTTTATGATATAAGGAGTATTCCTTAACCACATTAGGTTTTCGGTAACTTTTTATTCGTATGTAGGGGCAATTTATGGATTGCCCCTACAATTGAATTTCCTTAATGTATTTGAAACTAACTGCCCTTTTTCTGTCTGCGTTAAGTTACAAAGGAAACATAAAACTATTACAAATAATGAAACCGTAAAAGTATCTCAATGCTTATGGTCACCGTGATCGCCATGATCTCCGTGGTTCCCATTTCCACTCTTTTTACCTTTGGTAGGCCAGTATCCGTCTATAGGTAGAAATTCATCAATGGCTTCGTCGGAAGGATACACACGAATCTCAAATCCTTCTCCGCAATCTTCT
The DNA here is from genome assembly GCA_964589115.1 of uncultured candidatus Brocadiaceae bacterium. Lineage (GTDB taxonomy): Bacteria > Planctomycetota > Brocadiia > Brocadiales > Brocadiaceae > JBDIVL01. The sequence continues at coordinate 10,044 of CAZPUD010000047.1, forward strand.
GGAAGAGGGTTGTTTTCAAGGTCTCTTACGACTTTCAGGTATGGCCAAAATCCTACAGATACAACATCTTCATCATTGAATTTTTCAGTTAAACGTCCCATCCATATATCGGCGCGATCATCGTCATTTTCATTTTTGGAATTTGTACAATAGTTAGCAATTGCAATGTACACGGTCAATGCAGTTGCACAGGAATCTGACTTGAATTTGGGAAATGATGCGCTCCACGGAATAACTCCCAATAAACCGTCCTTTAGCCTGCCATTTGTAAACACAAAAGCCCTTATATCTTCTGTTAGTTCAGAACCATGTGAAGTGAATGACGGGACAGACCCTTTTAATGTTTTTACCTTTTTAAAAAGACTGTTTACTGCGGGTTTTGCACCCATCACAGGATTGCCTTCTATATGATCATGAAGACTTATTGACTCACCTGTATCTGTGCGCTCGGCAATAGAGTCTGAGCCATTTGGAAAGACAACGCTTTGTGCCCGTACAGGTTGAACTTTTCCACCATGAGACGCAGAACATCCATGTGGTATGCTAAACCAATTGAAGCCGGTCGTTCCTTCAAGCTCATTACGTGTACTGTATTTAGTAGGGGTATTTTTTGACATTACTGTTGTATGGGCTATAGCATATTCTGAGATGAGCATCGTTCCTAACATTGCAACAATGGCAATGTACCTTTTCTGTTTTAACATAAGTTTTTTTCTCCAATTTTAAAGTCATTGCGTTTTGTCTCACATTTTCATGCCCAATAAGTTCAGGATAAAGCATAAGATGGCATATGAGAGGCAAAAACATAAGACGGAGTATCCCCATAGTTAAACAAGATACTATTTCTCAATCTTATCCTGATTCCTTAACGGGCAATTGTTTAGCAATTTTATTTTAGTAAACGTTTTAAATAAGTTGATATGTAACAGTCAATGCGTGTAACAGCGAAACAGTCATGACTTGATGATTGCCTTGGGCTAACATCCCAGTGACAACTTCTTTCAGTGTTTACTATATTGCAGACTGGACTTTATGTGAGATAGCGTGGAGGTTTTTCGGGAGGTGATAACATAACTTCACAGAGGTGAGCTATGGTATCGCTGACAAGAAAACAAGAAAAAGCCATTCTGGGAATTACAAAATAATCTTCCAGGATGTATTTGAGTTCAGTGTTTATTAATGTGATTACGTCACTTCCTGATTTGCACTTTAGGCTACTGATAAACGATTGAAAGCTATTTTTTTGTTTCTTTACACCATGGTGAGACTTTAGATGACTTCTATGTGGTAAACAACAGCAATTCGTCCTGCAATCAGCTTCAGATTTGCAGCCACATTCATGTTCTTTACATGCAAACTCATTAGACTTTCCTGATGAATTGACGGTGATGCCGCTGCTAAATAATATAAGACTTAAAAAAACGAGAATTTGTATACAGGCAATGACTTTATTAATTTTGTTCATAGCTACCTGCATTTTCTCTATATGCCATCTGTTAAGTTCCACTTGTAAATCAAGGTAGTTTTTTCTGAAATTTTCTTGCGTGAAATTATGAACAGACTAAACTAGCAAAATCAATTCCTCATACAAAATAACATATGGTTTCTTACTTAAGTTATCAATATCATTCATACTATAAAAATTATATGCAGTGAATTTAATGTGAAATTTTATTATATTAATGTTTCTTAAATGAAAAGTACTATACAATATTGAAATAAATTAAGTTGATAACGAGATATACACAACTGCGCATTCTACACGGAAAAGGCTTGCTGTGAGATTTTTTCTTGACAAATGGTATAACCACGGTCATACTATTTGATATGAAAACAGCAATATCAATTCCATATCCCATTTTCAAAACGGCAGAGCAAGTCGCTAAAAAACTCGGGATATCCCGCAGCGAGCTTTATACAAAGGCGCTAAAAGAATTCCTGGAAACCTATCATCATACGGATGTAACAAAAAAATTAAATGAAATCTATACCAATGAATCAAGCCAATTGGATCGAGAATTAAGTAAAATCCAGTCGGCCTCTATCCAAGAGGAAGATTGGTAATGAATCGGGGCGAAATTTGGTGGGCAAACTTACCAGACCCTCAAGGTTCAGAACCAGGGTATCGACGTCCGGTGATAATCATTTCTTCAGATGCTTTTAATAGAAGCCTCATAAAGACCGCCATTGCAGTAGTGATTAGTTCCAATATTCACCTGGCGAAAGCTCCAGGCAATGTTATACTTCCAGCCAAAGAAACCGGTTTATCGAAAAACTCAGTGGCAAATGTCTCCCAGGTCATCACAATAGACAAACGCTTTTTATCGGAATGTGCAGGTATCGTACCGGCCAGATTGTTAAAGAGGATTGAAGTTGGGTTACGCTTGGTAATGGATTTGTAACAAAGCAGAAGAAATAATGGGGGGTAGACTATAGTACTGTAAGTCTGAGGAGAAAAGATTACAAGAAAAACTGAAAGGCGACAAGCATCTTTCTCAGATTTTGTTGATCTTATTAAAAAAGACTAATAGATTCGTTTGCGGTCAATTTATCTACACACCTCTCTTAACAATAAAGATTTACACCGCCGTTACAGCAATGACAGTACTTGCTCCGTTATTAACTGAGTATGATAATGTGAATACCAGCGAAAGTTCACTCGACCCTTTGGGATTGACTTTAATCGCTGAACGTCTTGGCACGAAGCTCGTACCCGGCTTTCGTGAACGCATGAGACACCCGCGCTTCTTGACGGCAATGACAGCAGGAGCCGTTGTTTGTACTGAATTTGACGACGATCAGGTTGCCCGAGATGGAATTACTCCCCCGTATCAGGTGTATGAGTGGTATGTTGTTCAATCGCTTGTCAAAACTTTTCGGAATGAAGCGAGTGAGATATTGGGACTTCCCGGTCGTGAAAAAGCAACCAATGCGATGCGGAAGGGGTACCCTTTATGCGCCCAAAATTATCTAAAAGCACCATCTGTTTTTGGATTTCACGGTGTCTATCGCACACTGGCCGAAGACCTGGATATCCTCCGCCAGGGAAGACTGGGTGAGGCAGGCGACCGCCTTCTGCGTATTTGGGAAACAGAACAAGACCTCGCTGGTTTCTACACGCGGGAACAGGGTCCGGGTTCTAGTCTTCGTCAGGCTTTGACAAATGCAGTGAAAGACGGTCTAACCAAAAGCAAGGTAGTCCGTGAATGGAACTGGTCATTGAACCGTATCATTGCGGAAAAGTTTGCTCCCTATCGTGCAAAAGTAGAGGAAAATGAGGCGATTTTTACCATGCTGTGCGAAGAGCCATCTTCCTACAGAGACCAAATAATCCGTTTTCTTGTTTCGAATGGAGGAAGTTGTTTATGGTTAAAAGGTAGAAACGAAAAAGAATTGCATGCTGCCTTGTTGAAATCGGCTTCTCCCGATTTAAGAGAACTCTTGCAATGCATCAGGTCGTATGAACACTTCGCCCGCCTGATTCAGGACGCATTTGATGATTGTCTCCGGTATATGAGCTGCAAAAAGGGAAAAATCAATATTAAGGAACTCGCTGGTCTCAAGGCTGTGAATTTGGCTCATAAAAACTTGCCGGAAATATTCTCAGAAGTAAGTAATCAATTATCTCCATTTGGCTATGCATCGGAATTTATCAACGGATTTGGGAATCTTCTGGTCAACGGAAATTGCGATGCATGGGTCGAACAACTCCTGGATCATCATTTTACTGTGCAAAAGAGAAAACCGCCGTTTGGTAAGAATCCGTGGATAGACAGATATGATGATAATGCATACTGTGTTCGTCCTTTGTACCGGAGAGATGAACCAGCACGCATGGATGATTCGTATGTACATCCCTACCGCACTAATGCCATCTGGTCATTTTTAACAGATTTGAAACAGGTCCACAATGAGTAGAATAAACACTCAGCATGCCGGATATGCTAAACTCATTGATTATTGGTCTCCACCGTCCGAAGCGGGGGAGCCAATCGGTTGTGTAGCCACTACTTATACATTTTCACCTGTATTTTTTGAGGAGGACTGCCTGAGCCGCTTTCTCAAAATGGAATCTGACCCTGATAACGATGGTTCAGTATTTATTATTGAACGTGAAGAAAAGATGGCCTCGGTTAGGTGCATTTCGGTACTCGTAGACCAACATTACTGCCGGGGTGCCAGGAGCCTGCGGTGGGATATTATACCAGCACGAATTTCAAAAGCAATTATGCACGCAAAAATATCTGTTCTTTGTTGGTCAAACCTTGTCAGAGTAATCGTGGGATCTGCCAATATTACTGAACAAGGATACCGGATTAATCAGGAAATATTTGGTTCTCTTGATTTTCACGAAGGTTCGGAAATTCCAGTGTCGGTACTAAAGTCTATCCTGGATTTCTTGATAGAGACGGTAGATCGTTGTACAAATTCTCCTAATCAACCAGAAGTCAGTCGGTTGCGTAATTTTATAACAGATATCGGGAGAAGCACCAGAAATTGGGGACGTATTAAACCATATTGGGGTGGCAAAGATGTTCGAATCTATCCGTTGCTTATAGGTCCTGGAAGGCCTGATCTCTTTGATCAAGTCAAAAATTATTGGAACCAAGCATCATCGCGACCACCCGAGTACGCGTGGATTACAAGTCCATTTTTTGATCCACCGGATTCATCGAATATTCCGGCCAAAAGAATCTGGGAGGTCTTAAACCAGCGTGGAACGGCGTGTGTCAGCTATTATGTTTGTGCAGAGGATAATAAAGATGAAAAACAACAAGTTATAAATGCCCCGGAAAGTCTTTTGAAATCAGTGCCTAATCAGCGGAGTAGCGTTGAAATCCATTTTACAAAGGTTACGGAAATGTTTGATACCAAAGAGATCAAGGGGTTTCGTCCTTTGCATATGAAGTCAATATGGCTTCAGAATGATGAATGGGTGTTATACATCATTGGGTCCAGCAATTTTACCACATTGGGTACGGGTGTTGGAAGTACTGCCAATTTTGAAGCGAATATTGTCTACATGGCATCCCGCACTCAAAATAAAGCCGCATTCAACATATTCGAAAAAAGCTCTTTGCCAAAGGTTAATAATAACGATTTGATAATTGACGAACATACAGTATGGGAGAGACAAGCCAATGAAGATGAGCCGGACTCAGAATGCTCAACGCTGCTACCGTCTGTATTTAGTTATGCCATTTACGGCCGGGATGAGCAAATGGTATCGTTTGTCCGATTCCATTTCAGTTCACAGGACTTACCGAAGTGCTTTTCCATATCTCAGGAATATGGAAAGGAAGTGTTCTATGATGAGAGAAAGTGGATGGAAGATGGTAAACCACAGGTAGTTACCATTGGATGGAAACGCGATTTACCACCTTCTGGGTTTATTGTGAATTGGGATAATGAAAAGAATTCAGCCTGGTGGCCTGTGAACATTGAAAGCGCTTCAGCCCTTCCACCGCCGCCTGAGCTCAAAGATCTGCCGCTGGAAGTCTTGATGTCTATTTTAACGTCAGCCCGCCCCCTGCACCAGGTTATAGGCGTATGGCTAAAGAAGAAACAACATCTTAATAAGCCTGACGTTGTAGTGGATCCTCATAAAAAGGTAGATACAACGAAGTTTTTATTCCAGCGTACTCGTCAGATATCGTGGGTTCTCAGATTACTGAAGGAGAAGTTGGAAAGGCCATTTTACACGAAAGAGTCACTCCACTGGAGGCTTCGCGGACCCGTCGGTGTTTTTACATTAGTCCAAGCCATTTTCAAGGAAGGCAAGTCAGAAGATGAGAAGGCGTTCTTGGTAGCCGAAATTGTACTTGAACTGGGACGAATTAAATATAAAGAGGATGCCAGAAGCCTGAAGCGAGAGGTTTTAGAGGAAGAATTCCGTAGAATCATCCGTGAAATTAAAGAGACGATTTTACCGTCTATTCAGATATCAGATGACCTAATTAATGTATACGTGTCGAATGCATTCCGGGAGTCTTTAAAATGACTTATCTCTATCCTTACAACGACGCAATCAATCTTTTCGTTAAGGGGCGTATATCGCAAGACGATGCCTTGCGTCAGCAGCACACTGCAAAAGAAATATTGCGCCGATTGGAGAATCAACCGGGATTAATCCTCGCCGATGAGGTTGGTATGGGTAAGACGTTTGTAGCCCTGGCCGTCGCTCTGTCGGTTGTCACGAGCGATAAAATGAAAAGACCGGCCGTTGTTATGGTTCCCTCAACGCTAAAAGAAAAGTGGCCCCGGGATTTTGAAGTGTTCAGAGAAAAATGCTTGCCAGAATCTTTGTCCGCATCTATACGTCATGGCCGTGCTGAAACAGGTGTTGATTTTCTGAAAATCCTTGATAATAAGGAAGAGCATCGAAAATCTATTGTCTTTTTGACGCACGGTGCGATGAGCCGTGGATTAGCCGATGATTCTGGTGTTTGGATCAAACTGGCACTGATACAGCGGGCCCTTTATCGCCGTTGGGATACAGATAGCCTTAAAAAAGCTCTGTATCGTGTGCTTAGCAGACTTTTGAGGGTTACGAAATTTGATCGTCATGGCGGAGAGCTTTGGGAAAAATTGCTGGATTCGGATGCTGAAAAGTGGCTCCGTATTCTGAACCGGTTTGGTATTGAGGAGAAAGACGATCCTGTACCAAAGGGTGTAATGGATGCACTTAGGGAAATAAATGTTCAATCCCTTTATACTGAGATACAGAAAATACCTCAGAGAGAGTCAAAATACCTTGATGAGAGAATTCGTGAGACACGTCGTATTCTGAACGATGAAATCCGGGAAGTTTGGGTGAAATGTCTGGCCAGTTTAGATATTCAATTGCCTTTGTTGATTCTGGATGAAGCGCACCATCTCAAAAATCCTGACACAAAACTTGCATCATTGTTTCAATCGAAGGATGCCGAGGAAGATGCTGAGGAACTAAAAGGTCCTCTCAATGGTATGTTTGAGCGTATGATTTTTCTCACCGCAACGCCGTTCCAGTTAGGACATTACGAATTATGCTCAGTCCTTGAGCGGTTTCAGGGAATATCGTGGGAAAGTTCTACGACTCCTCCTGGTGGGTTAACCCAGTTCCAGGCTGAATTGTCCGATCTGAAGACTAGACTCGATCAAGCTCAGGAGGCTGCAATAAGACTTGATCTTGATTGGGAACACTTGACCAAGGATGATTTAGTGGTAAATGGACAAAAGTTGACATCGGCTCATGAATGGTGGTCTATTGTTTGCTCTAACCAGGTTGGATTGACGCCAACTGCCTCGTTGGTGAATAAATCCTACGGACAAGCGAAACAACGAATGAAAGACGCTGAGGCATTATTGAAAAAATGGGTCATACGACACATGCGCTCGAAATATGTGCCGTTCAATGTTGGTTCGGTTGAACGACGCAAACACCTTGTCGGAAAATCTATTATAAGTGAAAATAACGAATGCCTTACAGAAGGACTTGAAATTGTAGGTTCGTCACTTTTGCCATTTCTCCTATCAGCAAGGCTGGTTGCACTTAATCCTGAGTCCAGACCATTTTACTCAGAGGGACTGGCATCCAGTTATGAAGCCTTCCGGAATACGAAAAAACACCGGCAAAATATGAAGCTTACAGACGATGATGATAACGATGAGCTAGATCTAAACTTGAGGGAAGATCCGACCTTAGAATGGTATCTCAATCAACTGGAGAGATCATTACCTCAAAAAGATTCCACCTACTATAAATTGCATCCAAAAGTGAAGGCTACCGTCGACAAGGTGCTTGATTTATGGCTTCAGGGTGAAAAGGTCTTGGTTTTTTGTCACTATGTAGCAACGGGCAAGGTGCTACGGCAATACATTTCAGAAGCCATGTGTAACAAGATTATCGAGCTAGGTGCCAAAAAAATTGGGTGTACACCTGACGAGATCATGGAAAGATTGGAAACCATCGGGACGAGATTTTTTGACCAAGACTCGAGACTACGTTTGGCAATAAATGAGAAAGTTGTAAGTATGATTCGAGCATATCGCATACTACAAACGTATGAGAGTGGAATTCTGGATATTGTTCGAAGGTATTTACGTACCCCCCATTCCTTGTTCGGTATTTTCCTCTCGAAAAAATAAAATTAGAGGAAATCGATTATGAAGCCATTTTTCATGTAAAAGACAATAGTGGTCTTTCGCTTCAGGAATTACTTACACATTTCTTTGATTTTTTACAGAATCATTGTGGAGAAGACGAAAGGCAGAGTTTTATAGATGCCTTGCTGTCTATACAAACTGGAAGTTTTATGAGTGTAGATATAGCAAAAGCATACACCGAGGACGAATTGCAGGGAGAGAAAAGTGAGCGGCTTCTACCCAATGTGAGGTTGATAAATGGAACCACGAAACAGGAAACACGCCAGAAAATTATGCTCACTTTTAATACGCCTTTTTATCCGGATGTTTTGGTTGCCAGTAGTGTTATGGCGGAGGGT